>JAXHUS010000001.1:0-2559 GCA_034189305.1 Thermodesulfobacteriota bacterium
ATCATTATCGCCATCATCATATGTGATTAAAGCATTAAAAATCTTATGCTTGCAGTGTTCCGACCAGGTTTGAGCAATGGCCTCCATTTCCACATCCGTTGGATTTATAGATAACCCTAATGTTTCTCTTTCTTTAAGAGTCTTACTCCTTTTGAAATAGTTTTGAATGGCAGCCATTTCTTCTACGTTCAAAGCCCAGACCATATCCTTACTGAGTTTTAGAAGTTCCTCCAAAGAGCGTTTTAAAGGTATTTCCGTAACCTTTGATTTGTGTTTTCCTTTAACCAAAGGCAGATAGATACCAGCCCCCTTTGCTCTGTCCCAATCTCTTTTAGGAATTATAGACCAGCGGTGGATAAGCTGATTGGCCAGTATCTTCTTTGTAATAATTTCTATCCTTTCAGTATTTAAATCACCCCAAAAAAGATATTGATTTGAGCTAAATACGCCGCCTGCAAGCTTTATCTTAAGAAAATCTTCAATTGCCTCTTTTGAGGTTTTCCCTACATTATCCGTAACACCGGGACGGAACCCTACCTCCACCACCCAGTCGAATTTTTTTGCAAGGGGAGTATTTATGCCGGAATGCTGAATAATCGGATCGGTAAAAAGGTTTTCTCCCAGAGCCTCAAGCTGAGTTTGAGAGAGATTATCCTCCATAATATAAACCTGTATAATCTCTAATTTATCGATTTCAAATCCCAGATCCTCCTTAATCCTTGCCTTTAACCTACTGGCATGGGGGTCTATAATTCCTTTATTGTATGCAACTTCTATTCTTCCCGGCATAATCTTTTGTAGTTGCGGGTTACGAGTTACGGGTTGTGCAATTCTTTCCATAACTCCATAAATTAAATAACAGCAGGCTTAAGCCGGCAAAAGGAAATTCCTGTAAATTTTAATTCCAACTCCTAACTCTTTATAACCTTGTTGATAACTTTTCCCATCTCTTCAACTTTATACGGTTTGGTGATAACGGCACTAAATCCATACTTCTTATAGTCTGCCATTATAGGGTCATTGGAATAACCACTTGATACGATTGCTTTAGCATCAGGGTCGATTTTAAGCAATTTCTCTATGGTTTCCTTACCCCCCATCCCTCCGGGAATAATTAAATCAATTATGACTGCATTAAAGGGGGTTGCAGATTTTTTGGCTTTTTTATATAGTCTTAGTGCCTCTTCTCCGTCCCTGGCAAACTCAACCTCATAACCGAAGCTCTTTATAATTTCACCTGTAACTTCTAAGACATCATCTTCATCATCCATCAGGAGTATTTTCCCTTCTCCTTCAGGCACAATATCTACTACTTTCTCCTTAATAGCTAATTTTTTCTCAGAGGCAGGTAAATAAATATACAAGGTGGTGCCGACTCCCATCTCGGATTCTGCTATAATGTGTCCATCATGTTTTTTAATGATGGAATAGGAAGTTGAGAGCCCCAGACCGCTTCCTTTTTGTTTGGTAGAAAAATAGGGGTCAAATATCTTCTGGAGATATTCTTGTGTTATGCCCATGCCCTGATCTTTAATAGAAAGCTTAATATATTTCCCACCCTGCAGTGGAAGGCCCTGTTCCTGGTCTTGTGTTCCAATAGTAATATTTTCAGCCCATACTCTGATTATCCCACCTTCGGGCATGGCCTGGTCCGCATTAATTACTATATTGTTGATTACCTGACTTATCTGTCCCTTATCAATCTCCACCGGCCAAAGATCTTCCGATATTTTAAACTCACACCTGACATTAGAACCCCTAAGGGCAAAATTAACATTATCTTTTATCAATTCCTTAATGGAAGTCACTTCCTTAACGGGTGCGCCGCCCCTGGAAAAGGTGAGCAGCTGCTGGGTTAAGTCCTTTGCTCTGAGGGACGCCTTTTCTGCCTGAATCAACTTTGAAAAAACTTTACCTTCAGGGCTTGAATACATCTTTGCAAGAGTAATATTACCTAGAATTCCAGTTAAAATATTATTGAAATCATGGGCAATGCCTCCGGCAAGAAAGCCTATAGATTCAAGTTTCTGGATTTTCTGAAGTTCTTCTTCAATTTTATACTTTGAGGTTATGTCGCGGAATACCAGAACCACACCGATAATTTTGCCGTCTTTATCCAGAATGGGGGAGCCGCTGTCGGAAAGAATTCGCTCCGTACCATCTCTGGCAATAAGTAGTGTATGGTTGGCAAGACCTGTTATTCCACCTGTTTCCAAAACTCTATCCACATGGTTTTCACAGGGTTTACGAGTTTTTTCGTTGACGATATGGAAGACTACGGATAAAGGATTACCGACAGCTTCTTGCTGGGTATAGCCGGTTAATTCTTCAGCTACTCTGTTCATTAAGACGATTTCCCCATTTACATCAGTTGCGATTACACCATCACCTATTGATCGCAGAGTCACATTAAGGCGTTCTTTTTCGGCAGATAGAGCCTCTTCAGCCATCTTGCGTTCCGTAATGTCACGAAAAACCAAAACAACACCGATGATGTTTCCTTTATCATCCTTGATGGGTGCAGCACTGTCGTCAATTGGTATTTCTCTCCCGTCCCTG
>JAXHUS010000010.1:0-9229 GCA_034189305.1 Thermodesulfobacteriota bacterium
CAAATCCCTCCTGTCTACGGTGCTCATATGGTTTTTAGCTTCATAGCCATGGTCCCTCAACTTCAGTATTACCTGCTTTGTATCCATATTAAGCTCTTTTGCAAGTTCATATACTCTCACCCCCCCAACGCAACCACCTCCTTCTTTATAAAATTTAAGGTCTATCGTCTTTTAAATCCAATTCGTTGCTTGTCTCCAATTTTTTTACTTCCGCTTCAACTTCTTTCTGACTCCTTTTTATCAGATATTTCTCCGCCGCCTGCTTTATCTTAACGGCCTTCTTTTTCCCAATTCCTGATATCTGGCTTAACTCGTCAGTATCTGCAATTGCTAAATCATGGGGAGTAAAAAATCCTTCTTTATAAAGGATCTCGGCAGTAATTTCTCCAATTCCCTGTATGGATAGAAGCTCCTTATAAACCTCTTTTGAGAGAATCTCTACTTTAGACCTGCTTTTGATGTCTACTTTCCATCCCGTAAGTTTAACGGCAAGCCTTACATTTAGACCCTTTTTTCCAATAGCAAGAGACAATTGCTCATCCGTCACAATTACATCTATAGATTTCTTCTCTTTATCTATAATAACCTCTGAGATTACAGCCGGAGCAAGGGCGTTACAAATAAATTTAGCCGGGTCCTCTTCCCAGGGAATAATATCAATCTTTTCTCCTTTTAGTTCCTGAACAACGCTTTGAACACGTGAGCCTTTTGCCCCTACACACGCTCCTACGGGATCAACATCTTTATCATAGGATAGGACTGAAATTTTTGCCCTTACCCCTGGTTCCCTTGCCACATTGACAATCTTTACAATGCCTTCTCTAATTTCCGGCACCTCAATCTCAAATAAACGCAATACAAGCCCGGGATATGTTCGGGAAAGAATTATTTGAGGGCCTCGCGGGGTCTTTTTTACATCTAATATATACGCCTTGATTCTGTCCCCCTGTTTGTAACTTTCTGTGCGGATTTGCTCCTGAACCGGTAATATTCCCTCGGTTCTGCCAAGGTTAACTATAATATGATCCCTTTCGAAATGCTGTACCGTACCCGTAACCAGGTCAGTCTTCCTGTCCTTAAAATCATTAAATATATTTTCTCCTTCAGCATCACGAAGCTTTTGGGTAATTATCTGTTTAACCGTCTGAGCAGTGATTCTACCAAAGTCTTCCGTATTCATTGCAACTCCCAGACTATCCCCAATCTCAGCCTCGGTATCAAGTTCTTTTGCCTCTTCCAATTTGATTTCTAAAGATTTGTGTTTAACTCTTTTTACAACATTCTTGAACTGAAAAAGTTCAATTGTACCTGTTTCTTCATTGAAACGGGCCTCTATTTCAGCTTTGGGTCCATATTTTTTTTTGGCAGCGGTAATTAAAGCAACTTCTAATGCCTCTACTAAAACCTCTTTCTCTATCCCTCTGTCCCTCTTTATTTCTTCAAGAATTCTATTTAATTCTGAAATCATTAAAAAACCTCTATAATTTAAAATCAGGAATGAGTCTGGCCTTCATTATTAAGAATAAAGGTATTTCTGCTGTCTTTCCTTCTTCGATTTTTAATACTAATATTTTATCCTTTATGTCAACGATTTCTCCTTGAAAGTTTTTTCTATTTTCTATGGATTCTTTTGTCTCGATTTTAATTGACTCCCCTTTATATTTTATAAAATCTTTCTCCCTTGTTAGCGGTCTGTCTAAACCTGGTGATGAGACTTCAATAGTATAACTTCCTTTAAGAATATTTTCAACGTCAAGCATCGGATTTATCTGTCGTGATATTGTTACACAATCATCTAAATTTATCCCTCCTTCTTTATCTATATATAACCTTAAAATTCTTCCTTTGTGTTTTGTTGCTATTTCTACCTTTATAAGCTCCATTCCAAGGGCTTCTATTGCCGGCTCTGCTACCCTTCTTATGTCTTCATAAATTTCATTCATTCTTTATAAAAAAAGGTGGGCCCACAAGCCCACCCCCTAAAAATAACCTTCTGGAGGTGCAAATTAAAGCGGGCAACGGGACTTGAACCCGCGACCCCAAGCTTGGGAAGCTTGTGCTCTACCAACTGAGCTACACCCGCTTAATTTTATTATATTATATTATTTTATTATTAAGTCAAGTCTGAAATTTTTATTTTTGTACCATAGTTTATGGGGATCGTCTATCGGAGTATGGTTAAAAGCCTAATGCCAAAGAGCATTTGGCATTAATACTTTGAAGTAATTAACCCAAGTTCATGAAAAAATAAAGAAAAAGCCATAAAATTTGCCCCTTTCAAAAACGAAATCCTTTTATATCAAGGGGTTACGTAATTAGTCTTCACTAAATTGGTTTGTAGTGACAAAACTCGACATCTGTGACTTATAACTCCTTGATTTTAAATGATTTATTTTTTTGAGTCATGAACTTGGGTTAAGCATTTTCAAAGACTTAAGGGCATATTAGAAAAAACTGCCTTACAACTGAAAACTGATCTCTAAACCTGGTTTGCCGGCAAGTTTTTGTTATTAAAATACCTAATGGCTTCTCCAACAGTGAATAAAGAGCCTGTAATACATATAATGTCATTTGAATCTGCTTGTTTTAGTGCAGCTTTTATGGCATCTTCAACATTTTCTATCTTTCTAATTTCTTTTTTAAATTTCTTTATATATCTTGATAATTCATTTAATGGGGCAGCTCTATCCATTTGTGGTCTGGTTAAAAATACTTTGCTTGCAATGGGCATAAGGTATGATAAAATATTTTCAATATCTTTATCTATCATTATCCCAAGAACTAAGAAAAGGCGATTATATTTATACTCATTTAAAAGGCATTTGCTTAGAGCTTCTGCAGACGATACATTATGTGCTCCATCAACAAGAACTCTAGGGGTTTGCCAGACCATCTCCAGTCTTCCGGGCCAGCTTACAAAAAGTAATCCGTTCTTTATATTATCCTCTGAAATTTTATCTTTAACTTCTCCAACAAGTTCGATTACAGCCAGAGAAAGAAGGGCATTATCAATCTGATGTCGACCGTTAAGTCTAATCTTTAAATTATTAAGCTTCTTATAAATGCCTTTATAATCAAAGATTCCCCTGTCTTTTATCTCCCCCCAGAAATCTTTGCCCAGTCTGTAAATTGAAGCGTTGTTTTCTTTTGCAACGGCCTCATACATCTTTATTATCGTATCCTGGGTTACTCCTGTTACAACAGGAACTGTCCGCTTAATTATTCCTGCCTTCTCTCCGGCAATTTCTTCCAGGGTTTCCCCTAAATACTGCTGGTGTTCAAGAGAAATATTGGTAATTACAGAAACCTCCGGCATTACCACATTTGTAGCATCTAATCTTCCCCCCATACCCGTTTCTAAAATGGCAAAATCAACATTTTCTCTGGCAAAATAAATAAATGCCATTGCCGTCACAAATTCAAAATACGTAATCTCTTTTAAATTATGCGATGAGGTATTAGTGTTGCAGGATTTCCTGGGTGGACAGGTATCTTGAACAGATGAATTGATTTTACGCCTTATTTCTTCCGTTATTTTAACTACATCATTCTTATCAATCTCCTCTCCGTTAACTTTTATCCTTTCTGTAAAATCAACCAGATGGGGAGAAGTAAAAAGGCCTGTTTTAAAACCTGCCTGGCGAAAAATGTTTTCTATAAAGGCTGCTACAGAACCCTTTCCGTTAGTGCCGGCAATATGAATTGACTTAAATTTGTTATGGGGGTTTAAAAAAAGCGAAAGCAAACGGGAAATATTAGTTAGTCCAAATTTTATTCCAAATCTTTGAAGGTCATATAAATATTTAATTGTGCTTTCGTAGCTTTCCATTTAAAAATACAAAATTTCTCCTTGTTTTAACAATTTATATAAAGATACCCCGATAATTCAAATTTTGCATTTTTCTCAAGTCAAATGTCAAAATCTATAGTGTCCGTTTCTTGTTGTCCATAGTTTGTTGTGTTTATTTTCTAAATACTTAAAACTCCACCCTCTTTTGTCGATATTTTCATATTTCTTTGTGGTTAAAAGAATACCACATAACATCCTATATCCTTTTTTCTTTGCTTTATCCATTCATTCCCTCTTTCAGCTCATGGACAAAGTGAGCAACACTTTTTAGAAGTGCTTTTCCATCTCTTTTTTCCTCTATAATTTTCACAAGGGCGCTGCCCACAATAACTGCGTCCGCCCACATGGAAACCTCTTGTGCCTGTTTTTTGTTTGAAATTCCAAAACCCACACCAATTGGAATGTCCGTAAACTCTCTAATTTTAACAATTGAACTCCTGATATTTGCATCTACTGTATTCCTCGCTCCGGTGACTCCAGTAACAGAAACATAGTAAATAAATCCGGTGGCCTTCTTTGAAATAATATCCATCCTTTGGGTATCACTTGTAGGGGTCAGGAGAAAAATCATATCCAAACCGGCTGTTTTAAGGTATGGTTCTATTTCGTCCGATTCTTCGGGGGGGAGGTCAACAATAAGGACGCCGTCCACTCCGGCTTTTTTTGCTTTATTTACAAACCTGCTAATGCCATAGCTGAAAAAGGGGTTATAATATCCAAAAAGTATTAAAGGGATGTCGCTATCTTTTCGTATTTTTTGAACTAGTCCCATGATATCATCCATACTAAACGGCTGTTTTAAAGCTCGCTCCGAAGCTCTTTGTATTGTTGGACCATCAGCGGTGGGATCTGAAAATGGAACCCCTAATTCAAGGAGGTCGGCACCGCTTTTTATTAATTCTAATGCTATCTCGTAGCTCATCCCAAGGTCAGGATCGCCACAGGTAATATATGGAATTAATGCCTTTTTCTTCTGTTGCACAAGACTTTTAAATGTTTTTTCTATTCTATTCATCTTTCCCTCTCCCTGGCTTATTTGTCCCGGACTCCGGGGAACCGTTAAAGCTATCTTATAGCTTTGTTTTAATGACTGTAGCTACTGTGTTCATATCCTTGTCTCCCCGTCCGGAAAGATTTACAATAATAATCCGGGCTTTTCCTAGTTCGGGAGCAAGCTTTAGGGCATAGCATATGGCATGCGCACTTTCTAAAGCAGGAATAATGCCTTCCGTTACCGAAAGTTCTTTAAAGGCTGCTATGGCTTCTTCGTCAGTGACCGATACATATTTTACCCTTTTTATAGAATAAAGAAAACTATGTTCCGGCCCCACGCCTGGGTAATCAAGCCCCGCGGCAATAGAATGGGCAGGTTCAATCTGACCCTCCTCTGTCTGTAATAAATAGGTTTTGCTGCCATGCAATACCCCTATTCTGCCTTTAGCAATTGAGGCAGAATGTTTTCCGGTATCAAGCCCTAAGCCTGCCGCTTCCACACCAATCATTTTAACATTTGTATCCTCTATAAAGGGGTAAAAAAGCCCCATGGCATTACTGCCACCTCCGACACATGCTAAAAGATAATCGGGCAGCCGACCTTCACGTGCTATTATCTGTCTTTTTGCCTCCTCTCCGATAACCTTCTGGAAATCCCTTACCATAGCGGGATAAGGGTGTGGTCCTGCAACTGAACCAATTAAATAATATGTGTTTCTGATATTTGTTATCCAGTCCCTCATTGCTTCATTCATGGCATCTTTTAAGGTGCAGGTTCCGGAAGAAACAGGTTTTACTTCCGCACCCAAGAGCTGCATTCTGAAAACATTTAAAGACTGTCTTTGTATGTCTTCCGTGCCCATATAAATACAACATTCCATTCCAAAAAGAGCCGCTACGGTGGCGGTGGCCACACCATGCTGGCCGGCTCCTGTTTCGGCAATAATTCTTGATTTTCCCATTCTTTTAGCTAAAATCCCCTGTCCTAATGTATTGTTAATTTTATGCGCCCCCGTGTGAAGCAGATCTTCCCGCTTGAGATAAATCTTTGCTCCGTCTAATTTCTCTGTCAATCTTTCGGCAAAAGTAAGGGGCGTTCCTCTGCCGGCATATTCATTTAAATAATAATGGTATTCTCTGTTAAATTCGGCATCCTTTATATAATATCTATAGGCATCTTCCAGTTCGAGCAGCGCTGGCATCAAGGTTTCAGCAACATATCTTCCTCCCAGTTCTCCAAAGTGACCTTTATTATCGGGCTGGCAATAGTTTTTAAATGAATTTTTCTCTGTCTTCATAATCCGTCATCCTTACTATGGTTATAAAGTTCTTTATCTTTTTGTAATCCTTTCTGCCGGGAGATGATTCCACTCCGCTTGAAATATCAACTCCATAAGGCTTTACTTCGATTATGGCATTTTTTATGTTTTTCTCATTTAACCCGCCTGCAAGAATTATCGATCTTTTTTTGCTGACTTCTTTTGCCATATCCCATGAAAAGGTTTTGCCGGTACCGCCATAGGAATACGAAGAAAAGGTATCCAGTAAGATTCCGGAACAGTTATTATATTTTGAAATTAAATTCAGGGTGGAAGCATCCTTTATTCTAATGGCCTTAATGACTCTTTTGGGAAGGCCTTCACAAAACTCCGGGGACTCATTTCCATGAAGTTGTATAATGTCAATATCGCATGAATCCAGAACCTTAAAGATTTCCTCATTGAAAGGGTTTACAAAAAGCCCTGCTCGATTTATAAAGGGTGGTAGTTCCTTCATTATTGAAGCAGCCTTTTTAATATCAATATGCCTGGGGCTTTTGGGGTAAAAAACAAATCCCAGTGCATCTGCTCCGCACTCAGAAGCACAAATAGCATCATTTATGGAGGTAATTCCGCAAATTTTAATTCTTGTCATATATATCTACCCAGAAGCTCTCGAAATTTATTCTCTATGCTTTCAGCACCAATAATCGCCTCTCCGATTAAAAAAGCATTTACTCCTGCTTCCTTTAATTTCTCAATGTTCTGCCGATTTTTAATGCCGCTTTCACTTACCACTATACTATCCTCGGGTATAAATTTTATCAGATCAATTGTTGTGGTTATATCGGTTTCAAATGTATTTAAATCTCTATTATTAATTCCAATTATCTCTGGATTTGTCTTCAGGATCATAAAAAGTTCTTTTTGGTCGTGTATTTCGGAAAGTACATACAACCCCAATTCTTTTGCCAGCCCCAAAAAGTCTTTATACTGTGGAAATTCTAAAATGGCAGTTATAAGAAGAATTGCGTCCGCTCCTTTTAACCTGGCAAGATAGATCTGTCGAAAATCTATGATAAAATCTTTGCAAAGCACCGGCAATTCTGTAGATTTATTAACCTGTGTTAGATAATCAATGTTCCCTTTAAAATATTTTTTTTCCGTTAAAACAGAGATAGCACAGGCTCCCTCCTTTTCATATAAACGGGCAACTTCTGTTACTTCTAAATTCTCCCGAAGCATCCCCTTTGATGGGGAAGCCTTTTTGATTTCCGCAATAATATTAGTAGAAAATCGGCTGAGGGCAGATTTAAATCTTCTTGCCGGGGGCAGGCCTTTTATGTCTTTTTCCGCCTGCCTAATATTAAAATCCCGAAAAAGCCGTGTTACTTCCTCTCTTTTGTCTTTAATAATCTCTTTTAGTATCATTACAAATTTTACTATTCAGATATTTGGATCAAAGGCTGAATTAATATCTTTTCATCTCTCAACCAACGTCTAATCAAGTCCTTCTTTGTTTCAACGATCTCTGTTTCAATGGGAGCAAAATTTGCAGCATGACATTCATTTGGCTCGTGTACTCCGGAATTTATGGTTTTTTACATTCATCTTTTACGCTACACTATTGCTAAAAACGACCAGATCATCCAGTTTCTTTTTTGCCCTGCCCTGGTCTATTGAATTTCTTGCGGCCATTATTCCTTCTCTTAAGCTTTGTGCGCCCCCACCTACTAAAACTGCAGCAGCAGCATTAATTTCCACAATCTCTCTTTCAAAGCCTTTTTTACCCTCTAAAATTGATACGGCAATTTCACGATTTCTATCTACATCGCCGCCACCAAGACGTTCCCGTTGTCTTAAAGAATAACCGAATTCCCCTGGATCTATGGTGTAATTTTTAACCCTTCCATCCTTCAGGTGGGAGACTCTGGTGGGACCTGTGATGCTGATTTCATCCATCCCCGGATGTCCATTTATTATCATTGCTTCCTTTGTTCCCAAATTCTTAAGAACATGTGCCAGGGATTCGGTTAAGGAGCTATCATAAACTCCGATTACCTGGGCCCTTGCAGATGCCGGATTGGTAAGGGGACCCAATATATTGAATATAGTTCTAATGCCTATCTCTTTTCGGGTAAGGCTTGCGTGCTTCATGGCTTTGTGAAATATAGGAGCGAAAAGAAAACCAATCCCGATCTTTTCTATGCACTTACTTACATTTAAAGGGGTCATGTTAATATTAACTCCAAGAGCCTCCATAAGGTCGGCGCTTCCACATTTGCTGGAAACAGAACGATTGCCATGTTTTGCAATTCTTATCCCGGCCCCGGCCGCCACAAAAGCAGCTACTGTGGATATATTGAATGTATTCATTTCATCACCCCCGGTACCACAGGTATCTACCAGAATATTTTTGGCTGAAATCTTAATAGATTCCGCCTTCATTCTCATAACTTCCGCCGCACCGGTTATTTCGTCCACTGTTTCTCCTTTGCATCGCAATGCTGTCAGAAAGGAAGCAATTTGCGAAGGGGTCGCCTTTCCGTTCATAATTTCTTCCATGACGGCAATCATTTTTGATCGAGTCAGGTTCTCCTTCTTTACTAAAGTGTCAATGGCTTCTCTAATCATTTATAAGTCAATAAAATTTCTTAATAAGGTCTTGCCTGTCTTTGTTAAAATCGATTCAGGATGAAATTGCACTCCTTCAATGGAAAGCTTTTTATGTCTGATCCCCATTATTTCTTCCCTGTCAGTCCAGGCGCTTATCTCCAGACAATCCGGAAGGGTCTTTTTTTCTACTACAAGAGAGTGATACCTGGTGGCCTCAAAAGGATTTGGAAGTCCTGAAAAGATGGTTTTCTCATCATGATAAATCATGGACGTCTTTCCGTGCATCAATCGTTCTGCCCGGACAACCCTGCCCCCAAAGGCTTCCCCAATTGATTGGTGACCAAGGCAAACACCAAGTATCGGTATCTTTTCGGCAAAATGTTTTATAACGGGTATAGAAATACCGGCATCCCTGGGTGTGCCGGGCCCTGGAGATATAACAATTTTAGGGGGAGCCATGCCTTCGATTTCCTCCAACTTTATTCTGTCATTTCGAAAAACTTTAACTTCC
>JAXHUS010000100.1:0-3591 GCA_034189305.1 Thermodesulfobacteriota bacterium
CTCAGAAAAAAGCGAGGCTGAATTTGTAGCCCGAACCATTGAAAAAATGATGGGAGGGGTGAGGTTTTTTTCAATGGACAGCAATATTTCCGATGGTCAGGAAGACACAGGAATCACTTCTTTTTCTGATTTTGCCGTGTTATTCCGAATTTCAAAAATAGCTTCGTATCTAAAAGAGGCTATGACGAATCATGGAATCCCTTATCAACTTATAGGCGAAAAGCCATTCTTTAAAAAGGAGCCGGTTAGTTCAATAATTTATATTCTGCACTATATTTTAGAGTCTGAAGAGGGAATCTGGTCTAAAAAATTAAAGGATAATAATATTAAAGGTTTGTCAGAGGGTCTAGTAGATTCCATTAAAAAAAATATACACTCCTTAAAGGTCAGAGAAATTATAGATATTATAATAAAAGAATGTTTTAAAAAAATAATTTCAAATAAGGACGGTGACGTAGAACAACTGCTTTTTCTTGCATCTTCTTATGATAACAATTTAGAGGAGTTCCTTTCTTCTATCCATACTGGTAGCGCCCAGGATTCTTATTACCCAAAGGCAAACAAGGTTGCCTTAATGACCCTCCATGCAGCAAAGGGGCTTGAATTCCCCTGTGTATTTATTATTGGCTGTGAAGAAGGCATTATACCCTACACAAACTTTTCCAACAAAGAGGCTGATATTAAAGAAGAAAGAAGACTTTTTTATGTGGGCATGACAAGAGCAAGACATTTTTTATACTTATCCCATGCAAAAAAAAGGTTTCTTTTCGGCAGGAAAATGAACCTGCCTTTAAGTTTGTTTGTTAAAGATATAAATGATGAACTTTTAAATGTTGAAAATGAAAATATAATAAGAAAAAAGAGAAAAGAAGATAAACAATTGTCTTTATTCTAATTATTTTGTTTATACATTTATAACACGAGGAACAATATATATAACTTAAAAAGAAAGGATGGAAAATATTTTCTTAAAATTTATCATTGAGTTCTTGACAAGTTAAAGGAGGTATTTTACATATATATAGTAAGGAAGATTTCAGCTTTATTATCCACCCTAATTTTTACCCATTAAATTAATTACATGGAGGAGACCTTTGCATAACTAGATAAAAAAATACCATAAAAGAAATTCTGATGCAAAAGGTCACATAACCAAAATCTAATATTAACGATTCAATAATACATAAAAAGTTTACTAACCATTGAATTCAGTTGATTATTTAGCATTTTTATGCCATACTTTCTTCATTAAAAAGACATTCAGGAGGAGGAAGATATGGGATACAAAAAGATTGATCAGAACTTAAGCTTTGCCGAATTATCACTGTCAAGTTCCATGGAGAAAAACCGGAGTCTCAAGATGATGGAAAGAATAAACCAGGTCATTGATTGGAGGAAGATTGAAGCCTTATTGATGAAATACTATGATATTGGGACCAGCAAAGAAGGTGCTGATGCCTATCCTCCTTTGATGCTTTTGAAGGGCATATTACTTCAAAAGTGGTTTCATATCTCCTCTGATCCGGAGTTGGAGAATCAGATAAATGACCGGATATCTTTCAAGAAATTTATGGGTTTATCCTTTGATAAACCTTCCCCTGATCATTCCACATTTTCTCGGTTTAGAGGTCGACTGTCTAAGGAGGCAATGGTTGTAATTAATCATGAGATTCTTCTCCACTTTTCCCGCCAGGGATTAACTATCAATGAAGGAGTTGCTATCGATGCCAGGCTCATTAAATCAGCCAGCCATCCAGTAAGTAATAAAAAACTTCATGAACTCAGAAAAAAGAGAAATACTTCTGAGGGAAACCTTGACAAACATGGTAAACCCCTCAAGTTTTCCCGGGACATGGAGTCAGACCGGACTGTTAAAAATAATAACCCCTTATTTGGCCTTAAGGAACATGCCGCAGTTGATGTTAATCATGGTTTTATACTGGCCACCACTATAACCCCGGCTTCTGTTCACGATAGCAGTTACCTTCCCTACTGTACCGCAACAAGCTGTCATACTGATTCTATCAATATGGTTTATGCCGATAAAGGATATTTCGGAAGACCGAACAGAGCTTTTCTTAACATGAACAAGATAGCAGATGGTATTATGAGAAAGGATACCACTACGGCAAAATTAACAGCCTATGAGAAAGAGCGAAATAAAAAAATATCTAAAAAGAGATACATAGTAGAACAATACTTTGGACTCAGTCATTTACATGATTATGCTTATCGTGCACGATTCACAGAACATCTGGGACACCATGTGTCGTCAGATGGCCTTCAATCTTTCCAGGGGGGCTAAGATTCTTGGGACTGTTTAAGTTAGTGGAGAGGTCTGCCCAGAAAACAGAGGGTGGACAAAAAAACCATTAAAAGGATTAAATTTTGATGCAGTAAATGGTTTCATAAAAAAATTTGATCATATTAAAATAAGATTTACTGAAAATTAAGTTGAATTAACAAAAGTTTGCGTAAGAGAGTATAGGTTAACCATTTTTTGAAAAATTCAAAGGTCTCATGGAGGGGGGTAAAAATGATAGAATCATATCCCATTAATGATAAAGTCCCTGAGAAAGAAATACTCCGGATAAAGGAAAAGTTTATAAAGACAGGCATCCTGGAAGAGGGGGTGATTCGGCCTATAATTGCGGCATCATGGAAGAGATGCCGAAAGATGGGGATTGATTATGAAAGATTAAATACATCAACAATCCTGCCGGAAGATAAATATAAAAGGCTCCTTGCTGAAAACGCCCATTTGATTGAGGTGGCAAAGCCATTTATGGATAATCTTCATGATATCCTTAAACGATCAAATTATACAATAGTTCTCATTTCAAGGGATGGATATAATCTTTATATGGCAGGCCTATCAAAAGAATTCCCTATTCCGTTAAAAGTAGAACTATTCAAGAAAATTTGCTGGCAGGAAAAGTTTGTAGGAACCTGCCCTTTTTCATTGGCTTTCCAAACAAAAGCAGCTATTCAGATAATAGGCGCGGAATGTTATTGTAGGGAATTCATAGGCTTCAAGTCTTCACATGCCTCAATCAAAGACGAAAATGGTAAGATATTAGCAGTATTGGGAATTACATCCTGGGATGCAGAATTTTATCCGCACACTCTGGGTGTAATAATAGCAGCGGTTACCTCCATAGAGTACCATCTTAAACATAAAAAGACATTAAACCAGGTCTATTTTTATAATGAGAAGCTGAAGGCAGCTATAAACTCCATGACGGACAGTCTGATTTTTACCAATAAAAAAAGGGAGATACTTGAAATAAATCAGGCAGGAGAGGAACTTCTTGGGTTAAAAGAAGAAGAAGTAAAATTTAAAGATCTGGATAGTATTGTCAGGGCAAAGCCTGCCTTTAAGGAATTGACCGGTATATTTTCCCGATTAAGCTATGGAAGAAGTGACGAGGAGGTGTCTATTTTCACTTCCGCAGGGATCAAGAAATGTATCGTATCTCTTACCCCTGTAAAGGACATAAAGAAGGATATTATAGGATGGGCCATCTCTCTCAAAAATATAAAAAGGATGAGAAAGTTGGTAAAAAGGATGGTTACTTATCAGGCCCAATA
>JAXHUS010000101.1:0-4897 GCA_034189305.1 Thermodesulfobacteriota bacterium
GAAACATAGAACCGGGTAAAACCGGTGCACCATAAGATATAATAGCTGCTCCTGATTTTTCCACCCCTTCATAGGTAACATCATCAGGATCGACAGAAAGGCCGCTACAGACTATTATTACATCAGTGCCTAATGATTGCAACTCTAAAATAGAACCTGAAATTATTTTAGCATGGTCAGGGGTTATAATCCTTTTTGTTATTCTTGATCCCAGAGCTTCAACTTTATTCTGGATAATGTCTCCGAACTTGTCTTCAATCCTTCCTGTATATACCTCATTGCCGGTAATAATGACCCCAACTTTTTTTTCCTTAAAGGGCAGGATTTCTATGAGTTTCCCTTCTTTTTCACAAAGTTCTTTAACTTTTTCTATTTTGGATTTTTCTATAAAAAGGGGTATAATCCTCGTTCCTGCAACTATTAAAGGGGGATTGCAGATTGTATTATTATGAATGGTTGAAACAATTACCTCACCTAAAGAATTTATCATTTCTAAAAGAGAAGTTTTTATCTTAAGCAGTCCTTTATATGAAGCACTCAAATTAACCTTTCCCTCGGAAGGAGCGCTTAAGGTAATGCCGTTACCTGATATTGCATTAGCTATAGCAAGCCCTGCATCATCCTCATGCATATTATCTTCAGTCAGTTCAAGGACATAAACATGTTCCTTCCCTATATCTAAAAACTCCGGTATATCTTCTTCCCTGATAATATGCCCCTTTTTGAAGGCAGCACCTTTAAATTCGCCGGGTATTACCTTTGTAATATCATGCGCAAGAATCATCCCAATTGAGTCTTTTATCTTTAGCTTTTTTAGCACTTACTTTTCCTCCATACCTTGAGAAATATTCGATGTAATAAATTATATTAAGGAGTATGAAAATTACCTTATTATTAACAAATAGGACTTATATATAAAATGTCTTACATTGGTTTAACCACTCAATTGTTGCTTTTATCCGGGCAATTTTAAAATTAAGAAGGATAATCTGAAAACCATCTTTATCTAAATCCCCCCTTTTTTCTATTAATCCTATTTTTTTTTGACACACATCAATTTGTTTACTGATAAGATCTCCCCCGTTATCAAGTTTAAGCCTTTTTATGAAAAAAAGTTTTGCCATAAATTCTATACGTATATCCCTTATATGTTCAACAGGGCTCTGAACCCATGAAACAAAGCTATCTTTACCCTTTTTCGTAATTGAAAATATCCTCTTTGGAGGTCTTGTCTCCTGTAATTTTTGGGTTGACGCAACCATTCCATCCTTTTCCATTCTTTTTAAAAGGGCATAAATCTGACTCATACCTAAATACCAGAATTGGTTCAAATGGGTGCAAAAGTAGTTATGGATATCATAACCATGTTTCAGGCCGGTCATTAATATTCCCAGCAGGGCATAACCCTGAGCGGATTTAAAATTCATATAATTTATATAATAATTGTATTTAGAATATTCTAAATTGGAATATTAGTCAATAACATTTTTTATAAGTTAGTTTAAATATTTAAATTTAATTATATTGTATTTTTTAAAAAAACAATCTAAATTATAATATATAAAATACATTGTTAAATAAGGGGGTTAACACTCTATTGCTTATAATAGCTATATCTTATTATTATGCACCAGTAGATTTATAAGCATACATTCATCAATTTAGTCCATCATTTTACAGTTTTATTGCAGCAATTATAGCACAGAAGCAAAGCCCTTACCCCTTTTCAAAATTGCTTATTATAAATTATTTAAAAATTTTGGATAAATGAATGAAAAAATAAGGGATTTAATTCATTCTCAAGAGGTTTTCATTTCAAAAGAATACGTGGAATCGATTATAAATAGTATTGTTGATTATACAATCGGAGTTTGTTCGGAAGCGTTCGGGTACATTACCCTGTGGAATAAAGGTGGTGAAAGGATGTTTGGCTGGAAATCCGAAGAAGTGGTATTAAAGAAAAAACCAATTGACTTTTTTAAACAGGACGATAAGGCTAAACTTTTTCACATGATAATGAAAAAAGTTTTTAATTTTGGAGAGACATTTAAGGGTGAAATCGAACTAATTCGTAAAAATGGGGAGCTTTTTCCCGCATTTTTAACCCTGGCTCCTTTTAAGGATAAAAATAACAAAATCAACGGTATTGTAGCTGTAATTAGTGAAATTATTGAAAAAAAAGCACTGGAGGAGGAAGTCAGGCAGTATAAAGAAAGTTTTCAGATAGAGGGTCAGGAATTTCGCCAGCCGTTATTGGGTATCAGTGAGGGCATAAGAAGAATTAATGAACAGATAGAAGCAGTAGCCAAAAACAATTTTAGCGTGTTAATTGAAGGGGAGAGCGGAACAGGAAAAGAACTGGTTGCGCGATCAATACATACAAAAGGTCAGAGAAAGAAGTCTCCTTTTATTCCCGTTGATTGTGGGGCAATACCGGATAATCTGATAGAAAGTGAATTCTTTGGATATGAGAAGGGGGCGTTTACAGGGGCGGAACATAGAAGGGAAGGATTATTTGAGACGGCCAACAATGGAATAATATTTCTTGATGAAATAAGTAATTTACAATCCAGATCCCAGAGTATTTTTCTGCGCTTCCTTCAGGAAAAGAAACTTAAAAGGATTGGTGGACAGGAATTTATTGAGTTAGATGTCAGGGTCATAAGCGCAAGTAACGTTCACTTAGAGGATTTTATTAAATTAAAGAAATTTAGACATGATTTATATTTCCGTATTAATGAATTTATGATTTCTATTCCCCCATTAAGAGAAAGAAGGGAAGATATTCCCTTCTTGGCTGACCGGTTCTTAGTAGCATCAAATCAGGAATTAAAAAAGGATGTAAAAGAATTTTCTCCTTCTGCATTTAAAGTACTTAAAAGTTATGATTGGCCGGGAAATGTCAGAGAACTGAAAAATGTTATAAGACAGGCTGTTCTATTTTGTGATTATATTATCCAGCCATGGCATCTTCCAATTAAAGATAATGATTCAATTTCAAAAGATTCGTTAAACTTCGACAAATCCGCAAAAAAAGCACCTTCCTTAAAAGAATTTTCAAAGAAAAGGCTTTTTGATGTAGAGAAAGAAATTATTATAAAAGCATTGCTGGAAGCAGAAGGAAATAAAAGTAAGGCCTGTAAAATACTCAATATAGATTATAAAACCCTTCTTAATAAAATAAAAAAATACGGCTTGAATTATAAGGAACTCCTTAATAATTGGGCTAAAGAATAAAAATACCATAATTATGGAACTGTTTCCATAATTTGGTATAAATTTCAGATCTGAATTTTTCCATTAACTACTTTTCATCTTAAAATAAACCGATTACTATTTACTTTAGTGGATTATTTTTGGTTGCATTCTTCTTTTGGTATAAGACTTGCCTTCTACATACCCATTATCAATAGAAATATAAAAGGGGGAATAAATAAAATGATGGATAAAGAAGCAACGGAAACCCAAAAAAATGTTGCAAAATTATTAGAAAATAGAAACTGGTTTGATAATAATGTTCGTCAATTGCAAAAGGAGGGATATAAAGGGAAGGCAATTGCCGTAAATAATGGAAAGATTGTGGCCGAAGCATTGAATCCTGAGGAACTGAAAAAAATTGTCCAAAAGGATTTTAATGAAGAAGAAACCCTTATGATGGTAGTTCCAAAAGAAGATATCTGGGTAGTGCCATATCCTGATTAAATATCCGAATGATTGAAATTAGAAATTTAAATAATTAAATAGGGGGATTAAAATGACTACTTTTCCATTTAAATCAATGAGAGAATGGCTTTCCTTCATTGATAAAAAAGATGAACTTCTCCATATTACAGATGAGATTGACCTCAGAACAGATATCACAGGAGTACATCATTTCCTTTCCGATGAAGCAAAGTGGGGTAAAAATTCTCCTGCGGTTATCTTTGAAAATATTAAAGGATATCCAGGCTGGAGATTAACCACCTGTAGCTTTCTTACCCCTCAGAGGCGGGCATGGATTATGGGAGCACCTTTAGAGCGAAAAGAATTTGCCTCTTATGTTTCCCCAAAACTGGATCAACATGTTCCTCCGATGGAAATTTCCGATGGCCCCTGTAAAGAACTTAAATTTTTTGGCGATGAAGTGGACCTTACAAAACTTCCAATCCCCTTCAGCGGTGATGTGTCCCTGGAAGGAACTCCAAGCATTACTGCTGGAATCAGCAACAAACTGGATCCCGAACTTAACTGGCAAAATGTTGCTATAAGGAGATACGGCCTTAAAGGTAAAAGAACTTTATCCGAATTTATAAGCCCTGTTCAGCAAGATTTTGGAATATGGGGAAGATATAGAAGAATGAAACAGCCCACTCCTGTTGCTATAGTAATTACTTCCGATCCCTTAACATATATGATTAATCTTGCAAAAGCACCTGTAGGGTTTTGTGAATATGATTTATGGGGAGTATTTGCCGGGACTCCCCTTGAGGTTGTAAGATGTGAAACCAGCGATCTTGTAGTGCCGGCCAATGCAGAAATTATTATAGAAGGGGAGCTTCATCATAATATTAGGGAAATGGATGGTCCATGTCCTGAATATTGTGGCTATTATACAGCGATAGCAGAGGTAGGTCATGTGGATGTCAAATGTGTAACCATGCGAAATGACCCCATTTTTTACTACTTGATTATGGGAATGCCCCCAAATGAAGCTATCTGTATTCAGGGCCTTATGACAGAGATGAGTGTCTACAGGGAACTTGTTAAACTATTCCCCGGAGTTCTTGATGTCTCCTTTGACTTTCACAATATAATCGGAGTTGTAAAGGTTGATAAACGGATAGCGAAAGCGTGGCCGGGAATTGCAAGATACATAGCCAATGCGGTTAAGAATATTTACTCACCCAAGTGGATGTTT
>JAXHUS010000102.1:0-7770 GCA_034189305.1 Thermodesulfobacteriota bacterium
TTCACTAACGGGAATATAATAATTGGTCGGATTTTCTTTTTTCATACGGTGAATTATACCCACCTCAGTTCCTACAATAATTTCCTTGTTATCTATTCCCCGAATATATTGTATCATACCCCCTGTGCTGAAAACCCTGTCCGCCTTTTGAATGACTTCCGGCGTACATTCCGGATGAACCAATACTTGCGAATCCGGAAATCTTTCTTTTAAAATGTCAATATCATTAGCTCTAATGCGTTTATGGGTCGGACAGAATCCAGACCAATAATTAATTTTCCTTCCGGTCCTTGAGGAAGCATAATTTCCAAGATATTGATCAGGCACAAAGAGAATCTCCTCTTTATGGGGAATGGCTTCTATAACTTTATCTGAATTGGCAGAAGTACAGCATATATAACTTTCAGCCTTGACAGCTGCCGTTGTATTTACATAACAGACTATTTTTATATCCGGATTTTCTAACTTCTTTTCCCTTAAAGCTTCAGCGGTAGCCATATCAGCCATGGGACAGCCTGCATTAATATCAGGAAGTATAACGGTTTTATCAGGACATAGAATAGCTGCTGTTTCAGCCATAAAGTGAACACCGCAAAAAACAATGGTTTTTGCATCTGTTTTTTCCGCTTTTTGGCTTAATTCCAGAGAATCCCCGGTGATATCCGCAACATCCTGAATTTCTCCTAATTGATAATTATGGGCAAGAATAATGGCATCATGCTTTTTCTTTAATGCCTTTATTCTCTCTCTTATCTCATCATTTTCCATTAAAAAGTTTTACACACTTGATTCATGAATTCATAAATTTATTTATAGATGTCTTAACATACCATATCATCTTAAGGTTTTGCAATAAATTCCTAATAATAACATTATCACAAAAATTGCAGCAGTAATTTTTGGTAAATTTAAAAATACAAAGTAAAATTTAAGGAGAGTCTTTAAAATCAGACAGGGCTTTATATAGAATGTCAGGGATGTAGATTATTTTTCTCTCATTGTCAATGGTCACAGCCTTAATATAACCTTTACCAAGTAACTTTTTCCCCTCATTCAATTTAAAAACCTTAAAGTCAAAAACAAAGGTCATTCTTGTAAGTTCTTTTATTTTCGTTTCTATCTCCAGTAAATCTCCACAATAGGCCGGTGCACTTATTTTCGCTTTAACTTCAACAGGCGGAAAGGCAAAGTTATTTTTCCCGATTGCTATTTCAAAAGGAAAGCCTATATCTCTGAATAACTCCTCCCATGCCACTACAAAATAGTGAATGTACTCCTTTAAATAAACAGGACCTGCCATATCTGTCTCGCCAAATCTTACCCTTACTTGTGTTTTATGTATTCCCATAATTCTCTCTTCTTTGAAGTAGTTCACAAAAGTCATGGGCCGGTTTCAAGGCAGGCTTATTATTGAGTTTTTAATTTTTGAGGAACTTTAAATATATAGATTACTCTTTGAGAGTTAAACTCTTTTTTAAAAACCCTGTAAAATAATCCTTAGTGAACTACTCTATTTTTTATAAATTCAAGATAAGCTTTAAGTTCCGAGCCTGCAAACTCTTCCATTCTTATTAATATCTCATGAATACCGGGTATTTCCGAAATTTTTTCAACACCCTTATTACTATAAACTATATCATAAAAAATATTCATATTCCCTAAAAAAGTATCCTGAATAAGCTTTTCAATACCCTGATTTTCCCTCAAAATCTTTGTTATCTCATCCCCGTTTTTGTAATAACCATCTATTATTTTTCTTCCTTCCTTAGTTTGCGTCAACAATTTATCCCTTAAATTTCTTAATAATTCAACTTCCGGGGAGTTTTTACCAAATACCTCTTCAGCGGGACAATTTAATTTTTCCTCCTTTGTTGTGAAACTCCACACAGACCCTTCTGTTTCTTCACCTAATTGGTCTCTGGATACTATTTTCCAGTAATATATCGTGGAATAAAGAAGCTTTTCAGGTATGGCATACCGTTCTGTGTTAAGGGAAGTCGCATAGATTGAAGGATTTTCTTCCGTACCGAAATAAAGATCATATTTTACGGTATCTCCGGGATTGGGATCGCCTCCAATCCATCTTAACGTAAGATTTATGCGCTGTTCTTTGGCTCCATCAGATGGATAAGGATTTTTCGGTTCATACGGGGAATAATTTTTATAAGTTAAAGTAATATCAAGGGCTGTTATCTCATCTGAGCCAACAGAAATATTTTCAACTGTTTTACTTGCATAACTTGTTGCTGAAACTTTTATAGTATAAGTTCCTTCCGGTATTCCATCTAAAAGATAATCACCTTCATCGTCGCTTTCCGCAGAATAAAGCCCGTTTCCTGTGCTTATAACCGCGTCAGATATTCCACTTTGACTTTCTGAATCCAGTACCCTGCCTTTTATTGAACCCACATCAAGATTTGCAGTTAACGAAAAGTTAGCCGTTGTTTCCTCAAGGGCACTTACTTTTATATTACTTTTGTATGTTGAAAGGTAATTGCTTTTGCTTACAGTTAATTTATAAAGACCTTCCTTTATATTATTAAGGGTATAGTTGCCGCTGGTATCGGTTGTTGTGCTATACTCTCCAGATTCAGATTTTACCGTTACACCGCTGATTCCTGCTCCTGTACCGGAATCGGTTATGGTGCCGCTTATACTACCTGTTTCTGAGGTTGTCTCTAAAATGAAATCAACACTTGTTGTTTCACCTGAATTTACCGTTACTTCACTTTTTGAGGATGAATTATAACCGTTAAGGTAAGCGGATACAGTACATATTCCCGCTGGAACCTCCATAAAGTAAAGGCCGCCAATAGAAATGGCCGCTCCTCCCGAATTGCTTGAAACCCTTACCCTATCAAGGCCCTCTCCGGTTGAAGAATCATAAACCCCCCCTAAAATAATTCCTGTTCCCGATGAGGTAATAACCGGACTCTTCTTTTTTACGGATGAAGGCATAGACCCTGTAATTGGGGGTACTTCAAGGGGTATTAAAGTAAAGTTTATATTCTCTTTATCCTGGGATGTAATGTCCAGAATTTCTGCATTATCGGGATTTATAACGCCCGGATAAAAATTATCCTGATATCCTTCGGCCCTTGCTCCTGCTATATAATCAGGGGCAGGGACTACCATTAAAGAGTAAATACCGCTTTCATCGGTACATGTACCCTGGCTCATCTGGGGATTACTCTTCCTGAAGGCAAAAACATCAGCAAATACGGGATTCTGGCTGGTATCAGTTACAGTTCCTGATATTTTATGCCCTTTGCTAAGCTTAAAGTTTATGCCTGTGCTGTCTCCTCCTGTTACGTCAATTTTTGTTGCCTTCATATAGTCCATTACCTGATTATAAAATAATGTTATATAATTATCACTATGAGTGTTTACAATATAATCAGAGGCTGGATAAACCATTAGCTTATAATTTCCATCTTCCTTACTCAATGTGAAATGGCCCGTACCCGTGGATTCTGAAAAGGCATTCACTCCAATATTTTTCAGTGGAACTTCATCAATATCCGTAATCATTCCGGAAATAACACTTCCTTTCATTAAGACAAAGTTTATATTTTCCCTTGAACCCTGACTCACATCAATCTTTTCCGCATCATCAAATTTATACACATTGTTATAATATTGTCGTAAATAGTCGTAAGATTCGGCTGCAATAACATAATCACCTGCCGGAATAACTGTAAGGATATATTTACCATCTGATTCCGTTATGTTATGGGCATGATTATTTGTTGAATCTGAAAAGGCATGAATATCAATACCACTTAAAGGATTATTATCTATATCGGTTACCGTACCGGAAATTTTATTTCCACCCGTTAAAATAAAATCAATTCCAGAAATATCACCGGATGTGGTATCAATTTTTTCTGCCTTATCCCATACAGTGGTCTGATTATAAAATATATTAACATAATCCTTGCTAAAAACTTCAACAACGTAGTCCTTTGCAGGGGTTGTCATCAATGAATATGTCCCGTCATTTTTTGTTCTGGAATGGGCATGGCTTCCGGTAGATTCTGAGAAAGCCCCAACATCTATATTTTTTATAGCAGTTCCATTTTTATCAGTTACTTTCCCACTTATATTATTTCCTTTACTTAAAGTGAAATTAATGCCTGTTGTATCACCCTGGGTAAGGTCTATGAGTTCTGCCTCATTCCATTTTGTGGTATTATTATAAAAAAAAGTTATATAGTTTTCCGAAAATGTTCTTACAATATAGTCAGAGGCAGGCAAAAGGTTTATTTTATAATTTCCGTTACTATCTGTTAATATGCCCCCTCCTGATTTTGACGACTCGGAAAAGGCCCCAACATCTATATCTGTAAGGGGATTGCCGGCGGTATCCGTAACCTTCCCGGAAATTGAATGGCCTTTCTCAAGAGAAAAATTTATATTTAACTGATCTCCGGATTCTGTATCAACAAGGCTGGCTTCCTCAGGGCTGTGCACCCCGTCATAAAATTCCTCCACATAGCCGTCGGCATGGGCAACTACCCGGTAATCACCGGCTGGAGGAACATTTATGGAGTATGTACCGTCTTCAAATGTAAAGGTCCCGCTGGCAAAGCCTTTTGTTTTGGAGTGAACAAAAATTCCTGCAAAGGCTAACGGTTTTTGTCCCTGTCCTTCAACTTTCCCTGCAATTATATTCCCTTTATTAAGAGTGAAGTTTATTCCTGCGGCATCTTCTTCACTTATATCTACTTTTGTTGCCCTTTCCCAGTTTGTACTATTATCATAAAATACCTTGATATATTCTCTGACACGGACAACAACAATATAATCATCAGAAGGAGAAAGATTTATAGCATAGTTACCATCTTCATCCGTAAAACCATGGCCTCCGGCTTTAAGTTTTTCAGAAAATGCATCAATATTGATTTCTGCAAGGGGCGTTCCATTTTTATCCGTTACTTTACCTGATATTGTATTACCTGAAAAAAGGCTAAAATTAATGCCAGTTACATTGCCCCCGGTATTGTCCACCAGAGTAGCATCCATATAGTCAAGGGCATCATCATAGAATTTCATTACATAATCATCCGACCAGGCTATAACCCTATAATCGGATGCTGAAGCTGTATTAATAATATAGGTTCCATCACTTTTACTTTTGCAAAAACCTTCTACTTTTTCCTTTTCTGAAAAACAATGAACATGAATACCGGAAAGTGGTGATCCGGAAACATCGGTAAGAATCCCTTCTATTTTATTTCCTGTTTTCAGGATAAAATTTATATTAGTAATATTATCCCCGGTAAGATCAAGAAGTTCAGCTTCATTATAGTATTGTGTGTCAGGATAAAATTTCCTTATATAATCATCTGACCAGGCAACAACAAGATAGTCACTGGCTGCCTCCAACACAAAATTGTATGTTCCATCTGATAAGGTACGGGTTCCACCGGAAAAACCTGTGGATTCAGAATAGGCATTTACCCAGATGTTTGCAAGGGGAATATTACTTTCATCAACAACTTTTCCTGAAATAGAAAAAGCCAGGGCAACTTTTGCGTAGAATATTGTTAGAAGCAAATAGGTAATACTAACTAATAGCTTTCTCTTTGTATTCATCTTACCCTAATATTTCGGTTATTTACAATTTTTACTTAAATTAAAATGATTATAAAAGTAAATCCAGAACCTAAATCTATTGAATTTTTAAATTCAAACATTTAAATAGATTTATATTCTTCTAAATTTCTTCTTTTATTGTCTCTGGAAATAAATCAATGGTCTATAATGAATTTTTAAATTTTTTTGGTATCTGGATCTTGAATTTTATTTGCCATTTCCCGCCTTGTCATTTGACATTTTTCTTATTTAAAGAGTTAAGCTTATAATAATGTATATTAACTCTATTTAGTTCCTCTACCGGTTTTTTTATTTTTCTTCCCCCTTTCCTGTTTCTCTTCCTTCTCAAAACCCTTAAGACCTTCAGCAAGGTCTTTCAGTCTTCTATCTACTAAAAAATTTATGGTATCCTTTGGATAATTTCCAGTCTTTCCCTTTTCCCCAGCTTTTACACCTGTTAAAATTTCTATACCATTATCAATAGTTTTAATTGCATAAACATGGAATTTTTTCGCTTTAACCGCTTCCACTACCTCTTTTTTCAGCATTAAATCTCCGGTATTTCGTTCGGGTATTATTACTCCCTGTTTGCCGGTAAGACCCCTTGCCTTACAAACATAAAAAAATCCCTCGATCTTTTCATTTACTCCTCCAATAGGTTGAATTTCTCCGTTCTGGTTGATAGAACCTGTTACTGCAATGTCCTGACGTATGGGACAATCAGAAAGACTGGAAATAAGGGCATAAACCTCGCTTGATGAAGCACTATCGCCATCAATACCGGAATAAGACTGTTCGAAACAAATACTTGCACTCATAGTAAGGGGTTTATTCTGAGCATATTTATATCTGAGATAACCGCTAAGGATTAAAACCCCTTTATTATGGGTTTTTCCACTTAAGTCCGCCTCTCTCTCAATATTTATTATCCCGGCCCTTCCCATAGAAGTTTTGGCCGTAATTTTAGAAGGCCTGCCAAAGGTATAATCACCCATTGTATAGACTGCAAGTCCGTTAACCTGTCCCACTGCTTCACCTTCAGTATCGATAATTAAAATTCCATCTTCAATTAACTCCTGAACCTTCTCTTCAATCATATTTACGCGATAGTCCTGACTTTCAATTGCTTTCTCTACATGAGAACGGGTCACTGTTTTTGAACTATTATCCTTTAATGCCCAATAATTCGCTTCCCTTAAAATATCCGATATCTTATGAAATTTAGTTGTAATTTTTTTCTGCCTTCCTGCAATCCTTATCCCATATTCAACAACCCTTGCAACTCCTTCCCTATCGAAAGGCATTAAATTTTCCCTATCACATATCATTCGAATGAATGCGGCGTATTTATAAGGTGTATCCTCCTCATTCTTCATAACTGCGTCAAAATCAGACTTGACTTTAAATATCTTTTTAAAATCATCGTCAAGATTATAAAGCAGGTGATAAAGATAATCGTCACCTGTAATAATTACTTTGGTGTTTAAGGGAATTGATTCCGGTTTTAAGGTGGCGGTGAATAAATTGTAAAATGGATCAAAACTGCCTATTTCAATACTTTCACTTTTCAATGCCCGTTTTAAACTTTGCCATACCCCGGGTTCGATTAAAGCATCCATTAAATTGAAAATCAAATATCCACCATTTGCTTTAATTAAAGAGCCTGCCTTTATTTTTGTAAAGTCCGATCGCCAGACCCCGCTTCGATCTATAACTTTCTCAATACCCCCGAAGATATTGCGGTATGTGGGATAATTTTCAATGATTACAGGCCTTCCTTTTACCTCTGAGTTATCTACAATGACATTAACCTCATAATTAAGCAATTTAGGATTCTGGGGGGCTATTATATCCATGGGGATGGGTGACATCCCTTTATCCGGTTGTGGTAAAAAATCATCAAAATTATTTATTAGATTTTCCTCAATTTCATCTAAATATACATTTAAGTTCTTGTTACTATACTTATTCTTAAAAAGGGCTATTGATTCTTTTATAAGGGGAGTTACAAGCTCTCTATTCAATCCGTTTAATTTTTCCTTAAAAACCTTTTCCCTCTGCTGGGCCTCATTCCTGGATTTTATGGGTGATTATGGAGAAGATCTTTTAAGAGAAGTTTTGAGTTATGGATTTGTTGGTGAGTCCTTGGGTTTGTTTGAAGAGTTTGACGTT
>JAXHUS010000103.1:0-7353 GCA_034189305.1 Thermodesulfobacteriota bacterium
TGGGTTATTGCTCCAATAATAAGACAAATTGCTTATCAAATAGAGTTCGATAATGTATCAGGTATTGCAGAGAAATGGTTTCCCCTTGGTCGACAAAAACATGTGGTAATTGATCCAAGGATTGCTTTTGGTTCACCAAGTATAATAAATAGAGGCATCAAAACTGCCAACATTTATGATCTATATGTTGCCGAAAACAATAATTTAGGTCGAGTTTGCTCTTGGTTGGAAATAGAAGAAAATGAGGTTCTATCTGCTGTAGGATTTGAAGAACAGCTTATGCAAGCAGCATGATGTTTTTTATTGATAATAATTTAAGCCAACATTTGGCTGATGGTATGCGAGCATTCAAAGAAGATGTCACTTGATAACTCGAGATGAACGGATTCTAAGAAAACCTTCTGAGTTACAAGCCTTTAAGGAATATAATGTTGGCGCATTTTTTCTTGGTGGAAAGAATCGAAAAAGCTGTGATCTTATCCGGCAGCTCATCCGTAATTGGCCACGGATTAAAGAGTTAGCTTCAAATACGAGACGACCTTTTGCTTTCAAAGTACCACCAAAAGGTACAAAAATAATCCCAATTAATCTATAGCAAGTTGACAGTAGTGCCCCCGACTGGATTCGAACCAGCGGCACAAGGATTAGGAATCCTTTGCTCTATCCTTCTGAGCTACGGGGGCATTTAAAGAATAAATATAAAAAAACCTGATGTTTTTATATAAATTTTAAAATCCTATGTCAAATTGAATCTTAAAATAAACAATTTCATTATAATTTACATTATCAACCAAAGTATAGAACGTTTTTGTCTGCCCGGGATAAAAATTGTTAACTATAATATTACCGGTCTTTAAAATTTCTCCCCTATCATTATAAAGACTTACAATGAAATTCGTGGTTTTGTATTTATTCTTGGATAAATTTATCATCTCTCCTACTATTTCAACTAAATCCAGAACCGGCAACAGTTTTACATTCATGTATTTAAAGCCCCCTTTAATCTGACCTTCTTTTGTTACTGAAGAAAGCCGGTCGGCCTTATAAATTTTAGACTTATTTGATATAGATTTTTCTTCCATCCATCCCTTAAGTTCAACCTGAAACCACTTCTCCTTTTTATTTAAAATTCTTACCTGCGCTCCTTGTTTTAAGCTGGCAATTATACTCCCTTCGGGAGCATCTTTTAAATCTATGCCCCCATCTTTTATATAAAGGGTTTCATCTTTTTTTATAGGTACCTTTATGGATGCCTCTTTTTGTTTAGGTAAATTTTTTTGTTGAAGAGGCTGAAGTAATTTACTATGAATCCAGGCTATTCCCCCTTTTGTGGTTTTAATTCTGAACCAGTCCTTTTTTTTGGAAATTGAGGTTACTTTAGCTCCCCTTTCCAGGCTGCCTACTATTCTGTAAGAAGTGCCCGGGCCCGATCTTAATCGTGCCTTTTTTACCTTTATTTCATATTCCTCTGCGGGCACATGGTCGGGTTGAAGAGGCTGAAGTAATTTACTATGAATCCAGGCTATTCCCCCTTTTGTGGTTTTAATTCTGAACCAGTCCTTTTTTTTGGAAATTGAGGTTACTTTAGCCCCCTTTTCCAGGCTACCTACTATTCTGTAAGAAGTGCCCGGGCCGGATCTTAAACGCGCCTTTTTTACCTTTATTTCATATTCCTCTGCATGGGGCATAGCAGCAGCAATAAATATTAAGCCACAGATTAAACCAATATAAAATAACCGTTTCATAAAAAATCCAAATACATTTAATAATTTAGATTAATTTTATAATATCCGTTTTTTATTGCCAACTGAATTTTAAGGTGTAGTATTAATTTCAACTATTTCTTTTCTCGTTATTTTGTAATAATTGCCATAACAAAGGCGGAATTTCTCCGCCATTATCTAATGGGGGAAAATATTTAAAAAATTTTATTGCCTACTTAATTCTTCCATGTTAATTTCTTTTTAAGAAATTCGTTAGAATCTTTTTGTGAATTATTTCATATGAAAGTCAGTACCTAAATGTCACTTAATGGAATAAATCAACAGAATAGCCATAACCGAAATAAAGAGATTATCTTTTCTATCCGAAGGCTTATGCAGGCAGGAGAGCTTTACACAAAAGAGTTAAACAAACGATATCAAGTTAGCGCACCTCAGCTTAATTGCCTTCTCGCCCTTTATGAAAATGGCCCCCTTTCCCCTTCCCAGATTGCCAGATATATCATGGTCAAATCCAGCACTGTCACAGGGATAGTAGATCGTTTGGAGCAGAAAAGACTTGTGACAAGGCTGAGAAAATCTCTCGACCGCCGTGTAATTACTATCGAGTTAACAGAATCAGGGAAAAAACTTGCAGAAAATGCCCCTCCTCCTATTCAACAAAAGATTATTGACGGTTTAAAAAAGCTTTCCGAAGCCGAAACAGAGGAAATCATACACGGTCTTAACATGCTTGCCCGAATGATGGATGTCCAGGATCTGCCGGTGGAATAATCATTTTAGCACCCTTTATTTCCTACCAATACATTTTTTCTTCCCCTTATCTTTTATAAAACATTGTGGTTTTAAAATCCTTGACATTCTGTATTGATATATATTATATTTTTAGTTAAAATATTTTTAAATGATATTATATCAGTAGAATGATTTTTCTGGTTGCGCCGCACCGCAGTTTTTGATAATTTCAGGATATAAAGGTTAATGTTATAGCAATATAAATGGCTTATCTCGAGTTTCGGAAGCACGATAAGGAGAGAAAAAAACACTTATGAATAAAGAGCAGATAGAAGAATCAAAGTCCTTACTTGGTAAAGGCGCTGTGGAAATGCTGTTACAGGTTCACAAGGATGCCCTGTGGATACTGGAAAATTTAGGTGTCGGCTGCAGGCAGCAAGAAATTCAGAAGGTTTTTAAGCAATTTGAGGCAGAGGGTCAAGCCGTTGTTTATGAAGATCGGATATTTATTACGGCTGGATTAGTTGAGCGCTGCCTCAAGACTGTCCCGGGGCTGGATAATTTTTTTGTACCCATGAAAAGTTTTTTTATCGGGGGCACGGCACCTTATGTTTATGACGATAAGGCGGGCAAAGGCGGATTAACGCCCACTCCTGAACATGTGGCCAGTATCGCAAGGGTTGCCCAGAAGAGTCGTGTGGTGGCCGGCATGGGAAGGGGGGTAAAGCTAAAGGATGAAGTTCAACAGATGAATATAATGTCCGCGAATTGCACCAAACCCCTCTATTTTGCAGTGACTTCGGATGCCGCCCTCGCAAGGGCAAGAGAAATCCATGAGGAAAGAAAGAATATTATGATTGTGTTTTGCCTGACCCGTCCCCCTTTAGAGGTAAATGAAAATTTCTCGGACCACTTTGTTAAAGTTGTTAAGGCCGGATTGCCGGTCTTTATTTCAGCTATGCCAATGGCCGGTATAAGCGCACCATATTGTTATAACGGAGTGCTGGCCATGACCCATGCAGAGGTGCTTTTTGGTATGTGCACCTCTCAGTTAATCAGTCCGGGGATAACCTGCATTCATGCCGGTTTTCCTACTATTGCCGACCCCAGAATTGAGTACAACCCCAATTACGGCCTGATTAGCCACAATATTTTAAACATCCTCCTGGCCCATCTGAATCTCATGCTGAATGTGCCCACATTCCAGAGTGCTTGTACCACGCATGAGGAGCACCTCACGGAAAGGGCCTATGCGGATGCCAGAATGGGACAGGCATTATGTTTGAAATACGGTTTTCATATGATCAGACATCCCTTTGCCTTTCTCCGCTACCTGATTGATTTTTCGTTTGCCAAACTGGAAAAAGCAATAAGAATAGCGGAAGAAGTCACAGCGGAAGATGCTCCTGAAGTGGAGATGCCGGTTTATGATGAAAGGGGAATGGAATCAATCAAACGTAATAGATTGGGAATGTATATGGAAGACCCTCTTACTACGGCAAATATAGGGAAGGTTTTTGTTAGCTAAAACATATAAACAGATTTAAGGAGGATAAGGATGGCGGGAATAGCAGGAATTTTATCATTAAATAGAAACAGTATAAATGGATGTTCGGAGCAAATAGAAGGGATGTTGAAGCTGATGAGTCATCGTGGCTCTGATAATACTGTTATCCGATCATTAATGGACGGCAGGGGAGCATTGGGTGCCAATGAAATCAACCTAACCCCTGACAAGACTTATTGTACGGCAGTTAATAAACCACCATACATCCTGTTTGATGGAGAACTTTATAATGAAAGGCCTCAAGGACAAAGCGACGTTGAATGCTTCAAGCAATTTTATAAAAAGTATGGTAAGGATTGTTTTTCAAACTTAGAAGGAAGTTTTTCATGTGCCGTTTTAGACGATGACGAAATTATCTTGGCCCGGGATCATGTTGGTGCCAGACCACTATTTTATGGGTTAAAAAATGGCGCGTTTTACTTCAGCTCCGAAATGAAGGGCTTGAAGGATTATATTCGTTTTGATATCCAGGAACTTGTCCCGGGATATACATACAGTACAAAGGAAGGAATAAAAAAATTTGACCCATTTGTCCCTGATTTACCTGAAGTGACAAACCTTGAAGAGACTGCCGGCATGCTAAGGGAGCTTGTAATAGAGGCGGTAAGAAAAAGAATAAAGGGCGCTGGAGGCATATCATTAAGCGGCGGGTTGGATAGCTCAATTGTCGCCACCATAGCCAAAGAATTTAATTCTGACCTCCTCTTGTTTACCGTTTCCATTGAGAAAAATCCTGGTCCGGATCTGGAAAACGCCAAGTTGATGGCAGAGTTTTTGGGTATGAAACACCATATCTATCATATTTCCGATAGAGATATTTCCGATTTTATTCGTGATGCGGTGTGGTATCTGGAGAGTTTTGATGAGGACTGTATATCTGGAATTATTTCAAATTACTTTGTTTCTAAAATGGCAAAAGAATATACCAATTCCATCCTGGTGGGGGAGGGTGCTGATGAATTGTTTGGCGGGTACCGTATGGTACTGAAAAACCCGAAGGTAACCAGTGACGAATACAGGGAACAACTGGCTCAAAGATTGCTGGACATTTCATATAATACCGCACTAAGACGCTTAGACCGGGGATGGATGGCCAATGGTGTGGATTATCAAACACCTTATCTGGATGCAAAAGTTGTGGCATTTAGCCAGAAAATTCCTATGAATTGGAAGATTTATGGAGCAAAACAAGTGGAAAAATTCATTTTACGAGAAGCATTTAGAGATATGATTCCTTTTAAAATCGCTAATCGTGAAAAGCTTAGATTTGCTATGGGCGTGGGTACGGATAACATTATGGATGATCTGATATCGAAAAAAATTGATCCGGAAGAGATAAAGGAGAGACCCAAAACAGCATATGGCTTGCCCTTTGCTTCGTTTAAAGAAGTCTATTATTATGATGAATTTTTACGACTTTTTCCACCTGCATATGAAAAACAGACGGTTCGGTGGGACCCTTTTAAGTGAAAGCTTGAAATAAAGTAAGCAGGATTAAGACAGAATGTTTAAAAAGGATGAACCTGGGTAACTAAAATTCATTCATTATTAAGGGAGGTATATCGATGTCATTTCCAACTAAGTGTAAATATGTCATTATTGGAGCAGGAATTCATGGATTAAGCACGGCCTATCATCTGGCAAAGGAGTTAAAAAAGAGGAATTCCAGTTCAAAAAAAGATATCCTGGTTATAGATAAAACAGCGATTGGAGCAGGGGCTTCAGGGATTGCCTGTGGGATTATACGAAATAACTATTATCAGCCTGCCATGCAGGAACTTATAGCCCACAGCGTTGATATATGGGAAGAGGATGCGCAGGGATACGGATATCTCCCTGTTGGATACATGCAGATATCCCCTGAATCCATGCATGCCGACGTATATGAAATACATGATCGCCAGGAGGATATCGGATATGAGTCGGAGTTTATAGAAGGAGAAAAAGATTGTCTGAAGTACATGAAAGAGAATGTTTTTGAAGACTGGAGGGCGGAAAACGTTACTTCTATCCTGCATGAGAAAAGAGGAGGCTATGCGCATAATACCAGAGCTCTATATCGGCTGGCAGATAAAGCGGAATCAGAGGGTATTCGAATACTTACAGGAGTGAAAGTAAAGGGCTTAAAGACTGATAATGGCTCTGTGACATCTATCGAAACCACAAAAGGCAATATTGAATGTGAATATGTTGTTATCGGCGCCGGACCCTGGGTTAAAATTTTTTGGGATATGTTGGGGCTCCCTGACAGGATAGATGTAAAAGACGGAAATGGAAAAATCCATAAGGACGTTAAAATGTGGACATACTGGTGCCTGCAGGAGGGTACTCTGGGAGTAAAACCCTCCTTTGGATTGGACAACTATGGAAAAATGCCTCCCGTCATTCATTTGGATACCGATGCCCCTCTATATTCAAGTGAAGATGATTCTTTGATTACGGATAAGATGTGGGGAATTTACTACAAGCCTGATTTTCACTTTAAGGGTATACAGGGAGGATCAACTCCATATATGGTCCAAAAAAAGGAAGTTAAGGTGGACCCCTATGGTATTGATTCTCCGGATTTTGTTGTGGGTCCGGAGTTTGCCCATATGTGGACGTCTGCCCTTGCCCATTGCCAGAAAAGATATGAGGACAAACACGTCCACTATAAGAATGAGCCCTCCGGAGGCATTGGCGCATTCACGCCCGATAGTTTCCCTATTTTTGATGCAATGAAACAGAATTGCTATTTTATTGCCGATTCCAGCCATGGTTACAAAATGATCGGCTTGGGGCAACTGGTTGCTAAAGAGATATTAGGAGAGAATCAGGCCTTACTCAGACCCTTCCGATTTGATCGTTATAAAAAGGGCAGGCTGCTGCCTGTTTCTAACAGTCCTTTCCCCTGGAGCTAAACAGGGGATGGGAATAGGGATAATAATCATTAGCTGTAGCTTAAATGAAAAATGCAAAATGTAAAATAGAGGTGAGGCACAGGGTTTAGGGTTTAAGGTGCATGGCTTTTCTTGCCCCTAGACCTTAAACCTTCGACCTTATACCTTAACCCTGATAGCAAAGAATAAAAAACTGAAATTAAATCTCCCCATTTTCCTCTTGCCTTTTATGTTTTATACTGCCTAAAAAATTCAAAGGCATTTTTGGGTTTATGTTCATCATATTTATTATTATTTAATACATGGGAGCTTGAATGCTCTTCCGCCTGTTTCCTTAATTCAACGGAATTTATCCCACTATCTTTTTTAAAGGAAGATAAAAATATTAATTTTGCAGGCACTTCTATGGTATAGTAACTAATAGTATTTCAAATCAGGAGATTAAAAAGTT
>JAXHUS010000104.1:0-2472 GCA_034189305.1 Thermodesulfobacteriota bacterium
GGTTGTTCTGCTCGTTACGTTCTAAGGCTATCGGTTATGTCATTCCTCAATAACAGCAGGCTTAAGCCTGCTGTTGACTGAACCTGAGCACCAAAACGAGTTGCGCAACTCTAACCCTTTGACGAAAATTTGCAAGCTATCAAATGAAAATTCCTCTGCTATAAAGTTAAAACCTTTAAAATTGGAGAAGCAATAAATATTTTAATTTACTGTAAAGCCGTTTTTGCCTTCTCTTCAATATTTCGTAATTCTTCTTTTAAAATGTCACGGTAACCTTCCAGGTTTTCTTTGTTTATATTTTCCGGTATATAAACGGGGTTACCATATATCATAACGGTTTTTGCAAAAGGATAAGGAAGAAAAAACCTATCCCATGTCTTTTCAAAAACTTTATACCGGTTACAGGCAATAATTATGGGCAGAATTGGTTTACCCGTATGCTTTGCAAGTAAAATAGTTCCTCTTTTTATCTCTCTTCTTGGGCCCTGTGGACCGTCAAGGGCAATACTGACACATTGATTTTTTCTGAGATTTCTCTCTAAGGCTTTAAAGCCACTGTAGCCACCACGTCTTGAAGAACCTTTTACGGTATTCATACCTAAATTATTTAATACCCGGGCTAAGGTTTTACCATCATGGCTCGGACTTACCAGGACAGAAACGTTGTTTTTTATCAGAAATAAACTCAAAGGAAGAAAAAACATATTTTCATGCCATCCCGCTAAAATGAATGCTTCGTTTTTTGCTAAGAGTGTATTCAAGCCTTCTTGATTTAAAATTTTTATTCTAAGGGTTTTCCAGAGTAAACCGGAGAAAAGATTAATCAAGGGAACAGTTATTTTCCTGATGAACTGATTTTTTATTTTTGCCATTTATCCTTATTTATCATGTTTTTGTAACATGGTGTAATGAAAGATTTTGTAATTAGCGTTTGAACTAAAAGTATCAGATTAACTCTACCATCAATTCGGATATATCTTTCACCTCAATTTTATCTTCATATCCCGCTGTTTTTAAGGCATCCTCAAGCATGCTCAGACAAAAAGGGCAGGCTGTAATTAAAATTTGGGCATCTATTTTTGCCGCTTCTTTTACCCGTAATTCGGAGATTTTTTCCCTTGCCTCAAATTCCTCCATCATAAAACGGCCGCCGCCGCCCCCGCAGCAAAAACTGTTACTCCGGTTTCTCTCCATCTCGAAAAATTCTATTTCAGGAATGGCTTTAATTATATCCCGCGGAGGGTTATAAATGTCACAATGTCTTCCTAAATAGCACGGGTCATGATAAGTAACCCTCCTGTTAAATGCTTTTCTAAATTTTATTGTGCCTTCTTTAATATGGGTTGCTAAAAGTTGTGTATAATGTTGAACATCAAGTTTTATATTATTTTCAATCCCAAGTCTTTTCTTATACAGGGGATATTCATCCCTTAACATCTTCAGACCGTGGGGACAGGCAGTTATAATCCTGTTAACTTTAAACCTTTCAAATGTTTCATAGTTTTTCATTATCAATTCTTCTAAAAGACCATCTTCACCAAGTCTTTTTGCCATATCTCCGCAGCAGGATTCCTTATTTCCCAAAACAGAGAAGTCCATTTTAAATTTGTTAAATATTTTTACCGTATTTTGGGCTATTGCTTGAAGTCTTTCATCATAAGACGGTGCACAGCCAACAAAATATAAGAATTCGGAAGTTTCTTTATCAGAGAGACTTTTTACCTCCAGCCCCTGTGCCCATTCCGTCCTTTTGCTTTTTTGACCTTGAAAAGGATTTCCATGCTTAAAGATGGATTCTAAGGTTTCTCCAATCATAACAGGAACTTGAGTTCCTTCTTCAATTTTTAGCATGCGAATCTGTCTGATTATGTCAGGATTATTTATTATTAAAGGACATTCTTCTATACAGGCCCGGCAGGTGGTGCACATCCAGGGTTCTTCTCCCTGTATGGCTTTTTTTATAGGTATTTCCGGAACAGTCTTTTTTAAAAGTTTTTTTATTATGGATATAAAGCTGAACTGATTTCTAAAATAATCCCTCATTTTTTGGTTGATTTCTCGAGGTGATAATGCCTCGCCACTTTGATTGGAAGGACATTTATTTTCACATCGATTGCACCGGGTGCAAGCATCAAATGCAATAAAATGCTTTAGACTAAAATCCTTTGCCGATTTTTCTCTTTCTTCCAGGGTCAGTATGTCAGGGGGGGACATTTCAAGAACAACATTTACAATGCCTGTAATAATATGGAATAACTTGGAAAAAGGGAGGTAAGCGATAAAAAACAGGCTCAGACAAATATGTATCCACCAAAAAAGAGAATGAAACAAGGTTGGATTACCTGCGGGCCATAAAGCTATGAAAGCGCCCACAGGTTCCCAGTTTGCCCATACCTGTGGTTTTGCCAAAATACGGAATCCTTCTATTAAGAAGCCGGTAAGTCCTATAGCCATAAGTAAGATTAATATGAA
>JAXHUS010000105.1:0-2297 GCA_034189305.1 Thermodesulfobacteriota bacterium
CATTACGCCGCCCAAGGTTTCAATGCCAAGTGAAAGGGGTGTTACATCTAAAAGAAGCACATCTTTCACGTCCCCCTTCAACACACCTCCCTGAATGGCAGCACCAAGGGCAACCACTTCAGGTACTTAAGCCTATCCTTACATTGAACCGGTTTTTTCCGGTTTTGGATTCTTTAATCTTTGTATGCCTTTTTATCATATCCAGAGCCGCATTAACTGCATTTTCAGCATCATTTCCATGGGAAAAGGGGGCCCCGAAAACTGCCATTATACCATCACCAATATATTTGTCTAAAGTGCCATTATATGCAAATATTATATCAGTCATTTCATTGAAGTATTCATTTAAAATTCTGGCTACTTCCTTTGGGCCTAAATTTTCAGTCATGGAAGTAAAACCTTCAATGTCAGCAAAAAGAATAGTCGCCTCTTTATCTTCAGGCTGCAATGTAAAATCAGTGCGTTCATTGCTAAGGTTTTGCATAATTATTTTCACTATATCGGGAGAATGGTATCTTTCCAGATTTCTTCTCACAATCTCCTCTTCATGAATTCGTTTAATGAGTCTGATATTTTCAATCTCAACTGCACATTGATTTGCTATTATCGTTGTTAATATCATATCTTCTTCTTTAAAGCTGTATGCAGATGAGCAGTTGTCAATGTATAGTAAACCACTATCATTTTTATTATTCCATAAGGGCACACACATAACGGAACGAATATCTGAAAGAAATATACTTTTGCTATCCTTGAATCTATCATCGTACCTGGCATCGAAAGTTAAAATGGAAACCCTGTCCCTAATTGCTTTATCAGCAATTGTTCTGCTGATTTCTAATTTTTTATTCAATGCACATTCTTTATGTTTGACAAGCTCAATTGAAAGCTCGTTATTTTCTTCGTTCAATTTAATTAAGACAATTCTTTCTGCCTCAATCAACTTAAAAATTGTGTCAAACAATAGACTGAAGATAGATTCAATATCTTTTATAGAATTCAGTCTTCCCCTTAGCTGGTGAAGCACCTGTAAATACCTGTTAACCTTTTCAAGACGAAGAACTTCTTCTTCTATATTCAATAAATCCTTTCTTTTTTCCAGGTTTCTAATTGTGCTGTCAAAAATTCCGGGTAAATTAGTTAATTCAGAAACATTTCGGATTAAAGTGGTTTCCTTTTTTATTACCCCATCTTCTTTTATCTTTATCCCAGGACTTTCCTTTTCTTCAGTTTGGGGTAAGGGCTGTCTATCAAAAAAGAGGAGTTCAGTATTTCCGATTTTAATTCTGTCTCTTTCATTTAAGATACATTCTTTTATCCGCTTATTGTTTAAAAAAACTCCATGGGCGCTATTTTTATCTTTTATGATATATTTATTATTTTCAAATAATATCACCGCATGTTCCCTGGATATCAGCGGATCTTTTAAAATAAGACTATTAGTGTTTTTTCTGCCAATGTTTATTTTTTGACCGGTCAACTTAAATATTATTTTTTTTCCATCAAGTGTATATTGTATCTCTGCTAATTTTGTCATTATAAAAAATTAATGATTATAATTATTTCTCTGGGCCATAACTCCTTGATATAATTTGATTCTACAAAATAAAGGAAAAAGAGATAAAAGCCCTTATCCAGAAATTGTAGAAAATACCCCTATATCATTAAATGTCAAAAAATTTATAAACTATTATAAATAAAGAATTTTATTTTTCAGAGTTAAGCTTATAGTCATTAAAAAATTAAATAAAATTTACTATGGTAATAACCGTTAATAGGGTAGTTTTTTCCGTCATTTACAGTATATTTACCATGCCTCTCCCTATTCTGACAATTATCCAGGTTAGTTCACAATAGATTAATATTACTTATATATAAATAATTTACTATAAAATCTATCTCTTTTTGTCAATAAATAATATTTAGTAACAGTTTACGGGGATCAGTTGTCAGGGTTCAGGAAAAAACTTTAACTCACAATAGTTATCGTGAATTTCTGTTTGTTAAAAAGTTTAACTGACAACTGATCCCCGACCCCTGTGAAGGATTACAATATTTATAAGTAATTAGAAAAACTAATAATTTTTCCTTATCATTTAAGTAACTTTGGTTCAAATGAGTTTCTCCTTTACTTCCTTTATAATTTTTGCTAATTTCTTTAATAGAACTTACCAAAATATAAAATTTGAAGGGAGTTTAAGCATGGAAACCACAATTAGCGTAATAAAGGCGGACATCGGCAGTATAGGAGGTCATATTAAACCAAGTAAGAAGATTATAAACAGGGTTAGGGATTT
>JAXHUS010000106.1:0-10269 GCA_034189305.1 Thermodesulfobacteriota bacterium
CAGAAAATGATGGCAAAAGATAGCGGGGAGAATCATTATCTTGCTTCTATTGTCTATCCACAGCTCCTTGGACTTGCAATGGGTATAGACCCGGATTCTCTTGGGATCAAGATGAATGAATAGAAAAGGCAGTTTTAATCCCAGAGAAAAATTAGCGGTTGATACTACGTCATTTGCCGTTGAAGATGAAATTCAAATAACAGATTATATTGTGGCTAATATAGGGGCAAGCGTGAACTTTTTTAATATAAAAGATCAGCCTGGTGGTGGTGCAAAGTCTCATTTTATCGAATTTAATCCCCAGATAGGAATAGCATATAATCCCCGATATGACCTTGGCTTCCACTTTGCCTGTGGTAGAAAGGCGGCTTTCCCGAGGATGAAGGATATGTATCCGGTAGGACAGTGGAATCCAATGATGAGAGCAAATTTTGATCTTGACCCGGAGCATATATTTGCAATGGAGATGGGTATAAAAAAGGATTTTAGTAAAATTGGGAAAATAGGATTTACCCTTTTTAGGGATGAAATTGATCACATGATAGAGTCGGGTCCCAAACCAGGCGGCGGCATGTGGATGGAAAATAAGCCTGATAAAAGGATTGTCAGGGGAATAGAAATAGACTTTGATTTAAATTTATTTAAACATCTATTCTGGGGTGTTAATTATTGTTACCTTGATACAGAGGAGAAAAGCACAGATGATGAGATTGTATTCAGGCCAAGAAACAGCGGGAATTCTTATTTAAGATATATTTTTAATTTTGGTCTTACCGCTCAACTGGATATAGATTTTTCTTCCAAAAATAGAACTAAATTTATAAAGAAGGTGGTTATGCCGCCGCCACAACCAATATTTGATTATGAGAGATTAGGCGGCTACACTTTTTTGAATCTTCGCCTACAGCAGAAATTTAAAGATCATTACACAGCATATTTAAATATTACCAATTTATTTGATACTGATGAAGAGGAAGGTTTCTGCCCCCGCCAGCGTTTGAAGCCTTTACCTGGAAGAATGTTGACAGCAGGCTTTAGTATGAAATTCTAAAATTATTGGAACTTAATGTACGTACATGAAAATATAGAATTCAGTATTCTTTTTTATCCCGTTGTGACGGTAACTCATTTAGATTATTATGATAAAAGCAAATAGTTATAAAAAGCCGAATAGAAGTCTAAACGGTTGTAGGCTTTAGAGAAACATGTATATAAGGTGAGATATGGATATACGACTTTTCATGATTGTTTTCTCAACAATATTTATAGCTGAACTGGGCGACAAGACACAACTTGCAACCTTTCTGTATGCCGTTGATTCAAAGAATCCAAAGCTGACTGTATTTATTGCGTCTTCAATGGCACTCATTTTTGCGTCGGCCCTGGGTGTCACTGCAGGAGCGTTGATATCAGGCCGTGTTAACGAAAGGTACCTTTCATGGATAGCGGGTTTGGCCTTTATTATCATTGGTATGTGGACGATAATAAAAACATGAAGGCTTTATAAATTTTTCTCTTTGATCAGACAGAATACGCATGATTCACATATTGTTAGATATGTCTCCCAGGTCTTTATCTTATAAAATGTCTTTGTGAATTTAAAACCTAAAATCCTACCGCACTTCAAACATTTTTTTATAAGCATTCATCTATCTCCCTTTAAATATAAGAAGATATTAAAACAGATATATAAGAACTTATCGGTATTTTTAAAGTTTTAATTAGGCAAATAAAATTAAATATTGTCCCGAATGCTTGGCTAAAAAATATTTTCTTTTGGAATCTTTTCCTATGCCCCTGGTAGCTGATCCCTGTGAACTGTTCCTGAAACTTTCAGGCAATGGCGCTGAATTAAACCAGGTATCCCATTCAAATGTTTTCCATCTCATCCATCACTTTTTTATCTTCTTCTAATAGTTTGATCGCAAGCCAGCGAGAAGGGTACCTTTTATAAAGGTTTTTATCCCTTTGTATTAATTCTTCAATTTTATTTATTTCTTCTTGAATTTCCCTTCCATATCCCACGGCTATGCTCCTGTATTTTGTTTTAGATGTGCTAAGGTCTATAACAGTTTTAAGGAGATTTTCCGTGCCTTGATTCCTATGTCCGACTGATGACACTACCGGCATACTCAAAAATTCGGAAAGTTTTTCGATGCCAATTTTATATCCTTTAGATTCGGCAAGGTCTATCATGTTTAAACAGAGAACTAAAGGAATTTCCAGTTCCATAAATTGAACTGTAAGGTAAAGGTTTCTCTCAAGATTTGACGCGTCAATAATATCTAAAACCACATCCGGCTTTTCTTTTAATATAAAATTTCTGGCAATTAATTCATCAAGACTGTAAGCACTTAAACTGTAAGTTCCCGGCAGGTCAACCACTTTAATCTCATAACCACTATATTTACAGATCCCTTCTTTCTTCTCCACTGTAACACCAGGCCAGTTTCCTACATGCTGGCGGGCACCGGTTAAATTATTGAATATGGTGGTCTTGCCGGAATTTGGATTTCCCGCAAGGGCTAAAGTTAATTTTTTTGCCATATTTTCCTCTGCTTATAAGTATTACATAATTTTATAATAAGCAATATCGAAAAAATTTAAAACAGAAATTTTAAAATATAAAAATTCCTCCTTCACTGTTTTCCATCTAAAGGAGATATATCTGCCGATTTATTCTATTTTCCTTTATCATTTTTGTCAGCGAAAAAATGGTGAACTTTTACAAATACACCTCAATGTCATTAACTCAAGGAATTTTGTTTTGTCATTTTAAGGGACATTGGCGACAAGAAATTTTTTGAATTCAAGCAGAAAAAGATTCATGAACAATCAAACATTTTCACAATCCAAAATTCCCATAAATCCTGTGAGTTAAAATTTTTTCCTGAACCCTGTCAACTTATCCCGTGAATGGTTACAAATTATTTTTAACGGTTTGCTGTTGTTGATATTGTAGGATTCCGTAGTAAAATGTGGAAGATTACAAATAACTTCCCACATCTGATTTGACCACTTTTTACCTCTGTGATATTGTATATTTAATGGTTTGCAAAATAAGTCAGTTAAAAAATATGAAACGATTTCTTTTAATTATTTTTTTTGTTTTTTCCTGCTCGGTAAATCCTGTTTCCCTCAAAACAGAGCTAATGTTATTTGGAGAGGAAAAAGAAGTGAGTCTCGGTAAAAAGGCCGATATTTCAGTAATAAAGGAATTCGGATTCTATGATAATCCAAGTTTGCAAAGTTATATAAATCAAATCGGACAGAGGCTCGCCAATCTTTCTTCCCGCAGTTATTTAAAATTTCATTTTAAGTTAATAGACAGCCCGATTTTAAATGCCTTTGCCCTGCCTGGCGGATATATTTATATAAGCCGCGGTCTTATAGCAGAAATGAATAGTGAAGCCCAACTTGCCGGTGTGCTTGCCCATGAAATCGGGCACGTAGTATGCAGACATAATATTAATCAACTTTCTCAGGCATTAAGTTATCAGATTATTACCCTTGCAGCATTGGCAGCAACTCCAGAAACCAGGGAAATGGCTGCGGTAACTACTTCCCTTTTCGATTCTATATTAAAAGGATACAGCAGGGAAAAAGAGTTCCAGGCCGACAGCATAGCCGTTGATTTAATGCAGAAAGCCGGCTATGATGTTTTAGAATTTGCTAATTTTTTTAGAAATCTTGCAAGAAAATCTCAGACCCCGATTGGTTATGCCATATATAATGCCACCCACCCCGATATTTTTGAAAGGATCAGAAGGGTAATTGTAAAGGAGAAATTATCATATTCCATGGAGAAGGCGTTGGCTGATTCCGATATGGCTGAAGTAAAATCACCCCGTTTTGTCGGACGGAAAAAATATTTAAAACGTCTGGATGGATTAGTTTATGGAGAAAAGGGAAGATACAGCAAACTTATCATTTATAAAACAGAACCAGGAGATACTTTTTATGGCATAGCTGAAAAAATTTTGGGAGATCCGCGCAAGGCTTTAGAAATAGCGGAGTTTAATGAAATTGATATAAATACTGTGCTCCCGGCCGGAATTTATGTAAAAGTGAAATATTAAAATTGAATACAAAAGGGAAAAAGAAAAAAAGAACGCAAAAAAATAAGAAAGATAAAGTTTTTCAAAAAAACTTTTTGAAAAATATAATATTATGGAGTGTTTTTACCTTTTGTTGCTTTACCTGCATTTATTTTTTAATAAGTATCAAATATAAAAAAAAAGAAAAGAAAATTGAAGATGTTACAATTAAATCGGCTTCTTTTCAGGTTTATTTTTTTGATGCAGGAGCGGATAGGCTTGTAAGGGAATTTTATGAAATGAAAGACTTTCCTTCCATAGATAGAAAGGCAGAAGCAATAATAAAAATCTTGCTTAAAAAACCGAAAAATAAGAAACTTATTTCCCCTGTTCCGGATGGGACAAAACTTTTAAATATAAGAATAGATTCAAATGGGCTGGCTTATGTAGACTTTAGTAACGAATTTTTAAACAATCATCCCGGGGGGAGCACTTCGGAAATGATGACTATCAATTCAGTGGTTAAATCTCTAACTAAAAGCCTGCCCTCTGTTAAAGCAGTACAGTTTTTAGTAGAAGGTAAAAAATTTAACACAATTGCAGGTCATATTAATTGCGAACTCCCCTTTAAAAACGAAATAGAAATGAATAAATGAATTACTGATGAGTGAAAAAGATCGACTGAAAAGAACAAGAAATATTGGAATCATGGCACATATTGATGCCGGCAAAACTACAATAACCGAAAGAATCCTCTATTATACCGGTAGAATTCATAAAATAGGCGAAGTTCATGACGGACAGGCCGTAATGGACTGGATGGAACAGGAACAGGAAAGGGGAATAACAATTACATCGGCAGTAACAACCTGCCACTGGCTGAATCGAATAATTAATATCATTGATACACCGGGCCATGTTGACTTTACTATTGAAGTTGAACGTTCCCTGAGAGTCCTTGATGGTGCTATAGCCGTCTTTAGCGGTGTAGAGGGGGTAGAACCTCAATCAGAAACTGTATGGCACCAGGCAAGTAAATATAAAGTTCCCAGGATTGCTTTTATAAATAAGATGGATAGGATTGGAGCTGACTTTTTTTATACTTTAAAAATGATGAAAGAAAGACTGGGAATGAATCCCAGACCAATTCAACTTCCCCTGGGGTATGAAGATAGTTTTTCCGGCATTATTGACATTGTAAAGTGTAAAGAAATTATATGGGATGAAAAAAATTTTGGGATTGATTATTCTTTACAGGACATTTCTCAGGAGAATATAGAAAAGGCTCTAAAATATAGAGAAGAGCTCTTTGAATTTTTAGCGGAGCAGGACGATAATTTTATGGAAAAATATCTCCTGGGAAAGGAGCTTACCGAAGGGGAAATTTTGAGTGCCATCAGAAGAAGTACCATTAACCTTTCAATGGTTCCGGTCCTTTGTGGGACGGCCCTTCGAAATAAAGGAATACAGCCTTTGCTTGATGCTATTGTGAACTTTTTACCATCTCCTTCTGATATTCCGACGGCATCAGGGTTCAACCCAAAAACAGATACAAAAGAGGAACGAATATGTTCGGATAAAGAACCCTTCTCCGCCCTTGCCTTTAAAATTATGAACGACCAGGGAAGAAAGAATACATATTTACGTATATACTCTGGAAAGGTAAAAGCAGGGGAGACGGTATATAATTCTACAAAAAAAACCCAGGAAAAGATTGCCCGTATTTTTTTAATGCACGCCAATAAAAAACAGAGGATAATGGAAGCCCATTCAGGAGAAATCGTTGTAGCACTGGGGCTTCAAAATACAACAACCGGTGAAACAATTTGTTCTTCTAACTACCCTATAATTTATGAAAAAATAAGTGCATATGAGCCGGTTATTTCCATGGCAATCGAACCAAAAACCAGGGAGGATCAGGAGAGGCTCGATATTTCACTAAAGAAGCTTATGGAGGAAGATCCGACTTTTAAATCCAGACTTGATGAGGAGTCCAACCAGATTATTATTTCCGGTATGGGAGAGTTGCATCTTCAGATTCTGGTTACAAGAATGGAAAGAGAATTCGGAACAAATGTGAAAGTTGGTAAACCTCAGGTAGTATACAGGGAAACCATTTCAAGGGAATCTTATTATTCGAGTCGATTTGAAAAAGAATTAAACGGGGTTAAACATTTCGGCGGAGTAACCATTAAGGTGATTCCACAGGAAAGGGGAACCGGTATTAAATTTAGTAATTCGGTTCAAAATACAGAATATGTATCTGAATACTTTGATGACATTGAACAGGGAATAAAAGAAACAACCCTTTCCGGAGTTTTGGCCGGTTATCCTGCCACAGATATTCATGTCATTTTAACGGATGTTGTATATTCTGAAAATGATTCTTCAGCACTTGCTTATAAAATTGCCACTTCCATAGCATTTAAGGAGGCATGTGCAAAGGCAGATCCGATTTTATTGGAGCCGGTTATGAGTGTTGAAATATTAGCCCCTGAATCCAGTACAGGTGAAATTATCAGTGATCTTAATATTCGAAAAGGAAAGGTCGAAAGGATCATCAATAAAGAAAAACTTAATATGATTAAAGCCTTTGTACCCTTAAGGGAAATGTTTGGGTATTCAACCGATTTGCGTTCAATAAGCCAGGGAAGGGCAAGCTTTAGCATGCAATTCCATCGTTATGACTATTTAGAATCAAAGAAATGATTCTGACATGTATATAAGGAGTTTTTTAATCATGGGCGAAATAATATATATGGAAAACTTTATAGAAACAAGGATGAGAGATGGTTCCAAAAAGAATGTTTTTTACGAAAGGCACAGGATATCACAAAAACAGACTTCAGAGTTTTGAATTGGGTTTACGAAATGCCGGTATTGCCCATTGTAATCTTGTCAAAGTGTCCAGCATTTATCCCCCTCATTGTAAGATAGTATCCAGAAAAAACGGCATAAGTTCAATTGGCCCCGGACAAATTGTGTACTGTGTAATGGCCCAGGGTGATACTAATGAACCGAACCGGCTTGTTTCGGCAGCCATTGGTTTTGCTATACCAAAGGAAAAAAATCGATACGGATACCTTAGTGAACACCATGCTTATGGTGAAACCGTCAAAACATCTTCTGATTTTGCTGAAGATCTGGCGGCAACTATGCTTGCAACCACTATGGGAATTGAATTGGACCCTGATATAGCATGGGATCAGAGAAAACAAATTTATAAAGTAAACCAGAGTCATAGTTTTGTATCAAGGAGTATTGCTCAATCAGCAAAAGGACATAAAAATGGTTTATGGACCACTGTTGTAGCATTGGCTGTGTTTTTAATGGATTAAGCAAATTAAGATATGTCAAAAGCAAAGTCATTATTTAAAGATGCCCCTGATATACTACCGGTTTTTCTGGAAAAGGGTCTTAAAGTCTCTGACTTCATAGATAAAATAGGTCATACCTGTTTTGAAGCAAGAAATCTTCTAAAGGGCTCTTTGCTTTTTCAGCAAATGATTGAAGAAGGGGATACTATCTGGTTGGGTATAGCAGGGGCAGGCATTCCCGGAGGGTTGGGCGGGATAATTATATCTTTGATAGAAAAAGGCTTTATTGATTTGATTTGTTCTACAGGCGCACAAATCTATCATGATATGCATTTTGCATTTTATCTTCCTGTAAAAGCAATACCGCCGACAGTGGATGATAATAAATTGAGACAGTATGGAGATACCCGCATTTATGATATTGGAATAAGAGAGAAAGAAACCCTGCAGGCACAGGATTTAATAATCCAGAGATTCATTAAAGAAAATTATAAAGATCTATCAAAAAGGCCCCTTTCCAGCCCTGATTTTAATTACCTTTTAGGAAAATGGGCTGAAAAGAAATCGCCAAAGCCGGATTTAAGCTTTGTAATTTCCGCCGCCCGCCATAAAGTTCCAATTTTTTGGGATTCCTTTACCAATCATTCTATTGCGTTAAATGTACTAAAAACGAAGCTGGAGGGTTTTCCGGTTGAATTTTCAGAACAGGAAGATCTTCTGCTTTCTGCGTCGGTAAATTATAAATCTTCGCAGACAGGATTTATTGAATTGGGGGGAGGTGGTCCGAAGAACTTTATTCAACAAACGGGTCCCCTATTAAACCAGATTCTCGGGATAGAATATGAGGGTGCAGATCGGGGGTTACAAATTTCAACGGCAAATGAAAAAGAAGGCAGCCTTTCCGGATGTAGTTTTGGAGAAGCCGTAACCTGGGGGAAATATAAAGCAAAAAAAAGTGATAATCTTGTTCAAATCTGGGGTGAATACAGTATTATTTTCCCCCTGCTGGCAAGCTTCGTTATAGACCGATGTCAAAAAAAAGAACCAAAAAAAATTATGGACATGATTTATGAATGTGAGGATGAACTCCTTAAAAAATTATGGTTAAAGGGATAGAAAATTTCCTTGATTTAGAAAAAGAATATACCGATATTAAAAGGGCAAAGGTTGTTATTCTTCCTGTTCCGTATGAGAGAACGGTTACCTTTGGTATCGGAACATCTAAAGGTCCTTATTCTATAATTTTCGCATCCAGGCATTTAGAACTCTATGATGAGACATTAAACCTCGAGCCCTATCGTGTCGGAATTGCTACTTTTCCCGCTCTATCTCTACCTGATGAGCCTTATGACGCTATAAATACAGTTTACGAAAGTACAAAAGCCTTGATTCAAGATGGAAAATTTGTAGTTTCACTTGGGGGGGAACATACAATTTCAGTGGGATTTTGTAAAGCTCTGGTGGAAATTTATCCATCCCTCTGTGTTATTCAACTGGATGCCCATGCCGATTTGCGAGAAAATTTTTGCGGATCGCCTTATAATCATGCATGTACCATGGCCCGTATAAGGGAATATGTTACTGATGCACTGCAAATAGGAATCAGAAGTATGTCATCATACGAGGCAGAAATAATATATAAAAGAGATTATAAAGTATTCACCATGGACATGTTTCGTTCCAAGGAAATTGACCTAGAAAAAATTCTGGATTCAATTGGAAATGATATTTTTTTAACAATTGATGTGGATGCTTTTGACTGGAGTGTAATAAGAAGTACTGGTACCCCTGAGCCCGGAGGATTTTTATGGGGTGAATCTTTACATTTGCTTTCTTTGATCTTTAGGAAAAAAAATGTTGTGGGTTTTGATATTGTTGAGTTGACTGGAAACGGACGAGACATAAATTCTTCCTTTGCTGCAGCAAAATTGGTTTATAAATTGATTGGGTTTAAGTTTTTTGCTAAATTAAATAAATGTGAGGTGTAATCATGGAAATTTTAGTGTTTGGAGATATTCACCAGAATATAAACAGACTTAAGGAACTAAAAAATGAGGTAGTTGATGCCGATCTCATAATAATTGCCGGGGATATAACCCAACTAGGTGAAAGCACAGAAGCGGAAAAAATAATTAATGAGTTTTTGTCGGTAAATAATAGTGTAATTGCCCAGGCTGGAAATATGGATAAAAATTCCGTTGATGCTTATCTTACCGAAGAGGGTATTAACCTGCACGGTAAAGGGTATATGTATGAGGACGTCGGCATTTTTGGGGCAGGTGGATCAAGTCCTTCACCTTTCAATACACCTACTGAGTTTCCTGAGGAAGTCATAAAAAAACTGCTCATCCAGGGATATAACAGTATAAAAACTGCACCTGTAAAGATAATGATATGTCATACCCCTCCACTTGGAACCAAACTTGACAGACTCACAAACGGTACCCATGTAGGCAGTAAATTAGTGAGGGAGTTCATAGAGGAATATAAACCACAGGCAGCGGTTGTAGGTCATATCCATGAAGGTAAAGGGGAAGATACAATAGGTAACACCAGATTATTCAACCCCGGAGTATTTGCACAGGGAGGTTATGTACATATTTCTATTAAGGAATCTGTGGTAGAAGGTAGTTTAAAACAGATTTAATATGTATTATAAAGTAGATTAGAAGAGGGTCTAAAGGATATGAAAAAAAATATCGTGCTTATCATTAGAGATGGTTGGGGCATTAACCAAAAACAAGAGTATAATGCTGTTTTTAATGCTAATACACCCAATGTAGATCTATTTTTAAAGAAATATCCCAATTCAATATTAGCTTATATTGCTACGGTTTCACTCGCTATCGGGGCGATATTTGGAACAGGACTACTTTGAGGTGAATTCTCTTGAGACTAGTTATGAAATTTGGTGG
>JAXHUS010000107.1:0-3978 GCA_034189305.1 Thermodesulfobacteriota bacterium
GCAACATTGAGCACATGCTTTAAAGAAAAAATCTTCTTAAGTATTGCATGCTTGTTTTTAATCCCCCTGCTTCGTATGAAAATAGTCAATATTCTTTGACCTGTCTTTGAATCCGCAGAGATAGAGCTATTTTCAATTATAGTGTGGTAGTCCTTTAAAATTTTGAGGCATTGGATTTCAATTTCCTCAGCGGTTACATTTTCAGAGATTATGGTAATTTTGCCGTATTTTAGTGATGGGATGCCCTTGGCTATAGGGTCCAGCCCAATGAGCACAAGCAACCCCAGAAGGGTACCAACTATAGCCGGAAGATAGAGGCCGCAACCAATGACAATCCCTATGGTGGCTATAAACCAGATGCATGCCGCAGTGGTAAGTCCACGGATTAACTCCTGAGATCGCATAATCGTACCAGCGCCGAGAAAGCCGATTCCGGTGACAATTCCTGCCGCAACGCGTCCCGGATCGATCCGGTATACCGATTCAGCACCATGAAGGGCGAAGACGTCCTGGAACATCTGGAAGCTCCCCATTAGTATTGCTGAACCCATGCATACCATGATATGTGTCCTCAGACCCGCAGCCCTTCCGTGAAATTCCCTTTCAAGGCCAATAAGCCCGCCGAGTACCAATGCGATCAGTAGCTTCAGTGAAAGTTCGCTAATATTGTTTATCTCTCCCAACATTCAGACCTCATCCTTTAAAAAGTTACTAATATAATCATCACAATAAAAAACCCCATTCATATGACTTCAGATGCTTTGAAATATGGGGTATTGAAAAAATATGGTATTATTATTCTCTAAAGGTCTTTATCCTGGAATTTTAAAAACTGCTTAATAAAAAGCCCCATCTCATTTCTTTTCTTTGTCTCAACATTAATAAATTCAATCCCCATACCACGCTCCTGAAGATGTTTAACTTCACCTAATGCATTAATGTATTTTGGGGAACCTGGAATCTGAAAGGCAAGGTTTATCTTTGAACCAACCGGCATATCTTCCAGCGCTTTAATAAAACATCCTCCAACGGAGATGTCCTCAGTCATCCATGTCTTTTTGCCATTTATATCTTCGATTTGAAATCCAAATTTTAATCTTTGATAATGCCTTTGTTCTTTCATTTAATTAATCTCTTAAAAGTGGGTCAGGTATAAATTTGACCTTTTGTTATTTGGATTTTGACATCTGAACATGAAAAAATTCGAGAATTTCAATAATAGAGTTATCTTTACAATTTATTTAAAATTAATATGATGCGTCTTTGCGAGCATAAAAAATCTTAGCCCTCATTTCTTGCATCATTCATTACATAATTCGCTGCAAATAGATAGTTTATTCTCAATAGCCTCAAATGTAGGGTTTTGTATCACAACTATTTACAAAAGTCAAATATCGATTTGCCCTTCTTTATATGACCCTCTTTACTATTTTTAATATTTCGAGTCGAAATTTAATTTAAATTGCTCCGGAACTTCAATAACCCTCTTTTTTTCATAATCGAAGAACACCATTCCAGTTTTAGCCCTGGCAGCTTCTTTGCCTGTTTCCTTATTTGTAATTCTGTAAATAAAATCAAAGCCATAATCGCTGAATTTACCGGCAGTAACTTCTATTTTTAATAGTTGCCCGTAAAAAACTTCACTTTTATAGACAACGACCGAATCAACCATTATTAAACTAAAGCCGTCAATGTCTAATTCCGTATAGCCATTTTTAGTTAAAAATCTAAAACGAGCTTCATGGATCAAGGAAAGTATTGTATCGTTTCCCACATGACCACCATAATTAATATCACTTATACGGACAGGAATTTCCGTTGCGAATGCAAATTTTTTTGGCAAAGACAGTTTAATACGATCCATCTTAAAGAGACCCTTTACCTTTGCTTATTTTTAAATTACTAAATGCAATATATATGATTACCATTTCAGCTTAACAACAGCCATTTTTGTCTGTCAATAAAATTTCCCATCCCCCGATTCTGTCTTTTCTGTCCTTTTTGGCGCCTGGTTGTGACCACAGGTTATTTGAACGGTTTATATTAGCTATTTCCATAACCAGCGATGTCTTTTTTCTTCTTTTATTTTTGTTTTTAAATCATCTGAAATTATTATTTTTCTATAACCAGGGAATTTATCGGGCCAGAGAGGAGGTTTTGGAGGCATCTCATCCGGATGTTTTAAACGTGGAATACCATCAAGATCATCTCTCCAGAATCTCTGGTGCTTAATATATCTGACACTAAAAATATTGTCAGGACATTCAATATTGAAACGACTGTTGGGATTTATGCGTGCCCATGTTTCATGATCAATATCCAGATCCCATACATACCATTCCTTTCTTATAAGTTGATCCCTGTTATCTCTGGGCTGTCTGGACATTTTATCCCAGTTCTCGTAACATTTTATATGGACTTTGAATAAGTTTCCCTTCTTATCCCATTGTTCTATTCTCACTGCCGCAAAAGTATGCCTATCGTACCATGTAACCCATTGGGAGAGGTAGTAGTCTTTCCTGTTTGCCCAGGGAGCCCCTGGCTTGGAGTATACCACGTAACATTCTACCCCGCCGTCTTTTGTATAAGGACCTTCTTCACCCATGAATTTATCCCTGCCGTTTCCCATGTAGAGTGTGTCTATACCGATAAGTTTATGGCTATGTTCCCAGGTATCTCTCATAATGTCATCATCATAAGTAATATCGGCCTCCAGGATGTTGTCTTCACCTTCTGCGCCCATAACACGCCGGACTCTTCTTAGCGAAGTGTAATATATCCATCGATTCTGTTCCATATGTGTGTTAGGATCATCCTTGATATCCCAGAGAAGCAGTCCCCGCCCCCTTTCTTCAGGGGGAAAGGAATAGAGAAGCAGGTGCTTAACTTCAACATCCCCGGGTTTTAATTTATAAAGTTTCTCCGCAAATCCGTCATAGTAGAATTTTGTCTTGAACATCCATGTTACCTGAAGCATATGTCCTCTCTTATTTACAAGAGCAAGATGGGCGGCCTCATCCTTGCAGTGTCTTCCGGGAAAGATGATGTCCTCGCTTAAAAAAGCAATCTCTTCTCCACTGAAAGGCTCATTAAAGGGATAAATTTCAGAGGGCAGATAGTTGAATTCCTTGTGACGTGGAATTTCATAAGACCATCGCGGGTCGATTTTCCATTCTTTCAATTCCTTTTCGCTCATCTCCTCCACTGTTTTCCAGGTTTTTTTCTCTTTTGCACCGGATATAGTAAAATCCAACAATAAAGCTGCTGTCAGGATAAAAACGGTCAGTGCGATTTTTAAAACTTTATCAGTCATAACTATTTCTCCTCTTAATATTTATATAAGCTGTAATGTGTAAATATTAAATAATCTGGTAAAACTCCATGCCCAAAAAAGGGGATAATCTCAAAAATTGCAGTAGCAATTTCTGGTAAATGCAAAATTAAGGTTAGGTACAGGGTTTAGGGTGCATGGTTTTTCTTGCCCTTGGACATTAAACCTTTCACCTTATACCTTAACCCTGATAGCCAAGAATAAAAAAGTGAAATTAAATTTCCCCATTTTCATCGTGGTTTTTTACCTTTTGTACTGCCTAAAAGATGCAAACGCATTTTTTTGGATAATAAACTTTAAGGGTTTATTAAGTATTGAAAAATCTTCCCCTCTTTTCCCGATACCCATAAATTATCTTTTTTATCTGTGGTTACGGTATATAATGTCTTTTTTGATGGCGAAGGAATTTCGGACCATCTTCTATCCTGACAGGCAAGGACAACTCCGGAAGCTCCCACAATCCATCCCCTGCCCTTCAAGTCCCAGTGAATATCAAGAAGGTGATTTTCTACAGGGCCGGGAAATATATCCCACTGTTTATTATGATAATGCAGGATAGTCCCTACTGCTCCCACGGCCCATCCTTCCCGGGCAGAGATAAAATAAAGCCCATAGAGATTCTTCTGCGTCGGAGAAATAACTTCATG
>JAXHUS010000108.1:0-7830 GCA_034189305.1 Thermodesulfobacteriota bacterium
GGACGGGCTGAGCGGGTAATGATTGCCGGAGGCGGTTTAATCGGACTTGAGATGGCGGATGCCATAAAGGCTGTATGGGGAGTGGAGACCACTGTAGTAGAGAAGATGACGAATGTGCTGCCTAATATTATAGATCTCGAACTATCCTTAATCATTGAAAAGCACTTGCAGGAACAGGATGTGGAAGTTTTAACAGGTGAGACGATATTAAGGTTTGAAGGCGATAATAACGGCAGGGTTTGTAAGGTGATAACCCGAAATAAAAAGATTGAAACAGATCTGGTAATTCTTGCTATGGGGGTGTCACCAGAGGTCAGTCTGGCTAAAAAAGCGGGTATTGAAATTGGAGATGCCGGAGGAATAAAAGTTGATGAATATTTACGCACAAGCGACAGTAATATATATGCAGGTGGAGATTGCATAGAGAGTATTCATCACATAACAGGAAAAGCCTTCTGTTTGCCGATGGGTTCTCTGGCCAATAGACATGGTAGAGTAATAGGAGATAATATAACAGGAGGTAATTCAAAAATTTCAAAGGCTCTGGGAACTGTTGCCCTTAAGCTTTTTGATCTCCAGGTAGGAAGGGTAGGTTTAGGAGAAGATGCTGCTCGTGCAGAAGGTTTTGCCGTAGAAACTGCTGTGCTGCCTTTTTTTGATAAACCCCATTTTTATCCGGAACACGATGAAGTTACGTTAAAATTGGTGGTGGACAAAAAAGATGCAAAATTATTGGGAGCGCAAGCTGTGGGTAGAGGAGATGTTATAAAGCGGATTGATGTGGCAGCCACTGCTATACGTTTAAATGCAACTGTAGATGATCTGGCTGATCTGGAATTAGGGTATGCACCTCCTTTTTCCGAAGCTATGGATGGTATTTTGCATGGGGCAAATCTGGTAAGAAACAAATTAGAAGGTCTTGCAAAATCTATTAGTCCTTTTGAAACAAGAGATCTTAAACATAATGGTAAAAATGTTTTTTTCCTGGATGTAAGGGAGGCTCAGGAATTCAAGAAGGAAGAATTTGAGGATTATGAAATTCTTAACATTCCTTCAGGTATTGTGCGAAAAAATATGGATAAAATACCTGTGGATAGACCGGTGGTTATTATCTGCGAGAAAGGTAATAGGGCTTATGATATTCACAGATATTTATCCCTTAAGTATGATGTTTCCTTTTTAGAAGGTGGTATGGTAACCTGGAGAGCAATCAAGGAGAACTGATTTGCTTGTTTTGTTTTGCATAAAAATTAAAATTATTTAGATTGGAGGAAGTTTAATATGTATAAAATAACCCTTGATGAAGAAAAATGTGTTGGTTGTGGCGAGTGTGTCGATATTTGCCCTTCGGAAGTTTATGCTTTAGAAGATGAAAAATCGAAGATTATCAATGCTGATGAGTGTGTGGGCTGTGAAAGTTGTATCGAGGTTTGTCCTGAAGATGCAATAACCATTACTGAAGAATAGATGTTAATTTTTGCTTAAGAGGAGGGGATAAAAAGTTTATATATGTAATATAATTTATTCATCAAATCAAATAATTGGCTATTTTAATTTATCAGCGATTTGAAAAAGGGTGTTAACCAAAAATTCTTGTAAAAAAATAATAACCAGAATTACAATTATCGGGGATATATCAATACCAAAACCACGGCCGGGCAGATAACGACGAACCATTGATAAAACAGGTTCCGTTGAACGATAAAGGAATTGGACGACTGGATTAAAGGGATCCGGATTTACCCAGGAAATAATTGCCCTTACAATTATTAAAACTGCATAAATCTGAAGTACTATTTTTATAACAGAAGCTATCGCATAAAGAAAATTACCGATAATAAACATAACGACTCCTTAAGATCGATTTTTTCCCCAGATAATTTTTAGACCCTCTAAAGTTAACAATTCCTCATAAAAATTGATAGTTTTAGATTCGGAACCGATTAATCTTGCAAGACCACCGGTTGCTATTACCCTGGGTTTACTTTTCATTTCCGCACACATTTTTTCCACAATTCCATCCACTAACCCGACGTATCCAAAAAATAAACCAGCCTGAATACTTTTTACCGTATCTTTGCCGACAGCATATTGGGGATGAATAATCTCGATACTGGGCAATTTAGAAGCTTTCTGGAAAAGGGCTTCACTGGCGACCATAATACCGGGAGCGATTGCTCCACCAAGGTACTCACCTTTTGCTGATATATAATCGAATGTAGTGGCAGTTCCAAAATCAATTATAATAAGTTCATGTTTATATTTTTCATAAGCGGCAACGGCATTAACAATTCTATCAGCTCCAACCTCTTTTGGATTATCGTATAATATCGGCATCCCTGTTTTTATTCCTGGGCCAACAATTAACGGTTTAATATGGAAATATTTCAGGCAGAGTTCCTCAAAATCATTTAATACCGGAGGAACAACACAGGAGATGATAATATCAGTTGTATCTTTAAAATCGAGCCTTGCCGAACTATAAAGATTAAAAAAGGTAATTCCGTATTCATCACAGGTACGATTATGTTCTGTAAAAATGCGCCAGTGTACTAATAGCTTATCTTCTTTATATACTCCGATTACAATGTTTGTATTTCCAATATCTATTACTAAAAGCATAATATTAAATTAGAACTGCAAATTTTAAACTGCAAAATATAAATTTTGCAATTTCACTTTCTTATTCTTGTCTGTTTAAAAATCCGTGTAATTTTAAGCAGATAGTTCCATACTTATATCCACAAAGGGAGCCGAATGTGTTATAGCTCCTATGGAAATAAAATTAATCCCGGTCCCGGCAATCTCTTTTATATTATCTAAATTTACGTTGCCGGAAGCTTCTATAAGAGCCTTACCATTAATAAACTTCACCGCCTTTTTCATATCATCCGGATTCATATTATCAAGCATTATAATATCTGATCCTGCTTTTAGAGCTTCCTTTACTTCGGTTAAATTATTAACCTCCACTTCAACTTTAAGGCCCGGCGGGCAGACTTTTCTGACCTTTTCAACGGCATATTCAATACCACCGCAGGCTGCAATATGATTATCTTTAATTAAAATCCCATCCCCAAGATTTGATCTATGATTTCTGCCTCCACCTGTTCTGACTGCGTATTTTTCTAAAATTCGCCATCCCGGTACGGTTTTACGGGTATCAAGCAAAGAAACATTATAATTTTTTATTTTTTCTACATACCTGGCAGTCAATGTGGCTATGCCGGAAAGTCTTTGCAAAAAATTTAAGGCTGTTCTTTCACCTCTTAAAATATCATGTAAAGAGCCCTCAATATATGCAATCTTTTCTCCACTTTTAACCTTATTACCGTCAGAAAAAAAGGCTTGTATGGTTATGTCGGCATTTAATCTTAAAAAGACGGTATAAAATATTTTTAAACCCGCAAGAACTAAATCGCTCTTTGCAGTCACTTCTACTTTCCCGGATTTTGCAGGAGAGATCAAAGCGGCCGTTGTTATATCATAATTTGGTATGTCCTCTTCAAGGGCAAGTTCGATTAATTTATCTATTTGAAACATAAAATAAGCTATTCTGTATCAAGTTCTTTAATTTTTTTCAAGTTTGATTCCAGCTTTATTTTTTTTTCTATTAATTCATCATGCTTTTTCTGTTCTTTTGATATTATTTCTTGAGGGGCTTTTTTCAGAAAGTCTTCATTACATAATTTTTTTACCGCAGAATTTAAATCCTGGGTAGTTCTGGCAAGTTCCTTTTCCAGACGTCTAAATTCTTCCTTAAAATCAATGATTCCTTCCAGGGGAATAAATATATCTCCGCAATTAATAATACCTATAGCAGCAGACTTTGGCCTGTCGATGTGGGTAGAAATTAAAATATTACAGGCTTTACATAATTTAAGAAAATAACTCTTATTTGCATTAAACAGCTTTTCCGTTTCTTTATTGCTACACCTTATCTGTATCTCTATTTCCCTTCCGGGAGGGATATTCATCTCTCCTCTAATATTTCTTATGCTGGTTATTGCTTGCTTGATTATTTCTATTTTATCTTCCGCATTTTTATCAAAATATTTTGGTTTTGATTTCGGATAATTTTCTATAGTTATACTTTCACCGCTTTTCGGAAGTTTTTGCCAGATTTCTTCAGTTATAAAAGGCATAAAAGGATGAAGCAACCGCAATATAGTTTCAAGTACATGAGTTAAAATAAACTTTGCAAAATCATAAAATGGGTCCTTTTTATTGTATAGTGTTGGTTTAACAAACTCAATATACCAATCACAAAATTCGTGCCAGATAAAATGATAAATATGGTATGCTGCATCATTAAATCTGTAACTGTCAAGATCCCTTGTAACTTCTATAATAGCCCTGTGCAGGCTGCTCAAAATCCATCTTTCCCTTAAAGATAAATCTTTTGTAATCTTTTCTATGTTAAATGTTTTGAATTCTCCGATGTTAAGTAACACAAAACGTGATGCATTCCAGATTTTATTAGCAAAATTTCGATGTCCTGCGATTCGTTCTTCCGAAAGCTTTATATCTCTTCCCTGGACAGCTAAAGCTGTAAGGGTGAAACGAAATGCATCGGTACCATATTTTTTCATAACAATGAGGGGATCTACTACATTACTCTTAGATTTACTCATTTTCTGTCCTTCACTATCCCGCACCAGGGCATGAATATAAACATGGTGAAAAGGAACTTTATTCATGAACTTAAGTCCCATCATCATCATTCGTGCAACCCAGAAAAATAGAATATCAAATCCGGTAACCAGAACCTGCGTTGGATAAAATATTTTTAATTCTTCCGTTTGTTCCGGCCATCCCAGGATGGAAAAAGGCCATAGGCTCGAACTGAACCAGGTATCAAGAACGTCAGATTCCTGTTCTATGTTAGAAGTTCCGCATTTAAAACATCTTTCAGGGGTTACTTTCTCCACAATAATTTCTCCACAATCCCTGCAATACCATGCAGGTATTTGATGACCCCACCAGATTTGTCTTGAAATACACCAATCACGAATATTTTCCATCCATTCAAAATAAGTTTTTTCCCACATTGCAGGAAAAATCTTTGTTTTTCCATTTTTCACAGATAAAATAGCAGATTCGGCCAGAGGTTTGGTCTTTACAAACCACTGTTCTGAAATACGGGGTTCGATAAATGTCTTACAGCGATAGCAATGTCCAACCTGGTGTGTATAATCCTCAATTTTTTTTAAAAAACCTTGATTACTAAGGTCAGCCAGGATTTTTTCCCGACATTTAAACCGTTCAATACCTTTATATACACCGGCACTTTCATTCATTCTGGCATCTTCATCCATAACATTTATGGTATCTAAATCATGTTTTAATCCAAGTTCGAAATCGTATGGATCATGGGCAGGTGTTACCTTTAAGACCCCCGTACCAAATTCCATGTCAACAAAACTATCAGCAAAGATCGGTATTTCCCGATTTACCAGCGGCAGAAGCACCTTTTGACCGATTAAATCTTTATATCGCCTGTCTGTAGGATTTACCGCAACTCCAGTATCTCCAAGCATAGTTTCTGGTCTTGTTGTTGCTATTATCAATTTCCTTTTACTGTTTGAAACCGGATAAGTCAGAAAATAAAGTTTACCGACTTTTTCGTCATATTCCACTTCAAGATCAGAAAGGGCAGTATGACAACGGGGACACCAATTTATTATATAATTACTCCTGTAAATCAAACCCTCTTTATAAAGATCTACAAAAGCTTCCCTGACTGCCCTGGAAAGACCTTCATCCATTGTAAACCTTTCTCTATCCCAGTCACAGGAGGCCCCCAGCCCCTTCAGTTGATTTATTATAATTCCACCCGACTCTTTTTTCCATTTCCATACCCTTTCTATAAATCTTTCCCTGCCAATATCCTTGCGATTTATTCCTTCTTCGGCCAGTTGCTTTTCAACAACATTTTGGGTTGCAATTCCTGCATGGTCAGTTCCTGGCATCCATAATGTATTTAATCCCTGCATCCTTTTGTAACGAATCAGAACATCCTGAAGAATGTTATTTAACGCATGTCCCATATGAAGGGATCCTGTAACGTTAGGTGGCGGGATTACAATGCAATATGGTTTTGCTTTCTTTTTTAAGCTGGCTACAAAATATTTTTTATCTATCCAATACTGGTACCACTTATCCTCAATCAATTCCGGATTAAAAGTTTTATCTAACATTTCCATAATAACCTACATGACCAACGGTCACAATCAAGCATGAAAAAGGAATACAGAAGACAGGGTGGGATCGGAATAATCTATTCAACAAACTCTTTGTTCAGACTCCTGATTTCTGAGTTCTCCATTTCATATAAAAATTAATTATAAAAAAGAAAAAGGGGTGCTATACCCCTGATTTTTAAAATTTGAATGTTAAGTACCATATTAATTAAATATTTGTCAAGCAGTTGATTGTACCATAGTTGGGTTCCATAACTTTGACCTGATTTAGGCAGTTATTTGTAACTAAATTTGCCAGGGGTGTGGTAAAAATATTTTTTCATAAAGATTAAATGCGTAACGGTCTGTCATACCTGCAATAAAATCACAAACACCCCTTTGAAATTGAAATTCGGCAAAGGGATGGCCGGCTTCTTTCTTAAAAAAGTCCTGGTTTTTTATGAAAAAGTAGTACAGCTCCTTTAAAATTTTGGCAGCTTTTATAAAACTGTTATGAACCTCTTTTGAAAAATAAACCCGATCATAAAGAAACTTACGCAAGTTGATAATTACCGTAAGTATCTCATCGCTCATGGTAATTACAGAACTATTACCTTTTAACACATTTTTCACTACATCTTTAATCATAGTATCAATTCTTTTTGCGTGGGTATCTCCCAGTATTTTAGTGCATTCTTCAGGAATATCGCCGGGTTTAATAATTCCACCCCTTAATGCATCATCAAGGTCATGACTTAAATAGGCAATAATATCTGCGATTCTAACAACCTGTCCTTCAGGAGTGATGGGGCAATCATCCGGTTCTTTAGTTATAATCACGCCTGACCCTTTAGAATGTTTTAAAATCCCGTCTCTCACTTCAAAAGAAAGGTTTAGTCCTTTGCCGTCTTTTTCTAATACATCCACAACCCTTAAACTCTGTTCGGCATGACGAAATCCTCCAGGATGAATCTCATTTAATACCTCCTCTCCGGCATGTCCAAAGGGGGTATGGCCGATATCGTGTCCAAGGGATATTGCTTCTGTTAAATCCTGATTAAGTAACATGGATTTTGCAATTGTTCTTGCTATCTGGGATACTTCCAGTGTATGTGTAAGTCTTGTTCTATAGTGGTCACCGGTTGGAGATAAGAAGACCTGGGTTTTATGTTTTAAACGGCGAAAGGCCTTAGAATGAATAATCCTGTCACGATCATGTTGAAATATTGGCCTTAATTCGCATTGCTTATCAGGTATTCTTCTGCCACGAGACGCTGAACTAAAAGTGGCATAAGGACAAAAGATTGCCTTTTCTAATTCTTCCAATCTTTCCCTGATGCATCTCATTTGAATTAAAGTAACTTCTTTTATAAAAGATTTAATAAATAAAAATTTAACATAAGTCTATATTTTTGATAAAATAACTACACATTTTAAAATTTACAATATTTTTATTATAAGTTAAAATACTAAAATTAGTATATTTAATGAAAGGAAAACGAAAATGGTAAAAAGGAAATTTAGATGTCTTGTGTGTATTGACGGTTCTGAACACAGTGATAAAGCAGTAAAAACCGCTGCTTATATTGCAAAAAATACAGGAAACGAAATGACTCTGGTTAATGTGGTCAACCATCCGGATGTAGCT
>JAXHUS010000109.1:0-6465 GCA_034189305.1 Thermodesulfobacteriota bacterium
CTTTTCCGAAACCGGAAAACGGGGCCGAACTGGCATGGAATGCGTACAGGAGATATCAGGGCCCCAGAGATTTTCTTGCCAGACCAACGTATCTGCTTTTTAGTAAATCCGGAAAACTGGAAAGGAGTTTTATAAATTTCTTTTTCAAAAAGTTTTTTACTAATAGGGGGGATGTTCCCCCTGTCCCAGAAATACCGGGCAATAATGGGGAAATCTCCGTGAAGATAGCTATGCTTATCCTTGAGCCCTTTGATGTTAAAGGGTTTTCCTTTATCCGAACGGTCTATGAAGATATCTATAAAAATGATGATGTCTTCTCTTATCTTCCGGCTTTGAGAAGAATCCGCAGGCTCACCGGCAAAGATGTGTGTGACCCTGTACTGGGAAGCGACAGCATCTATGACGACTTTGAAAACTGGCAGGGAAAGATAAAACCGGGTATGAAATTTAGGATTCTTGGAACCAAAGACTTCTTAACCCCTGCCTATATAACTGAACCCTTACATGTGGTAAAGGGGAAGTCTTTTCAGATTGATTGGGAAATAAGGCCCCTAGACTTGCTTGAAATTCAGATGAATGATCCGGAACATGTCTATTTAAAACGAATTTTTTATATGGATAATGAAAGCAGAATGGGAATAACCTACTACGCAGATGGCTATGATATGAAAGGAAGGCTCTGGAGAGGGGGTACCTGTGGAAATGTCCAGTATATAGAACCGGGTCATTGGATCCAGAACTGGGTGACGGGTATCTACAGAGATCAGTTAACGGGCCATTCAAGTGTGCTGGACTTTGACCTTGTTAATTCTGTTTTACACGAGGTAAGAATCCCCATGGAGTGGTTTACCGTTAGGGGTTTATTAAAACAGTGCAGATAGTACTATAATACCAAATTACATTTAGCACTATCCAAAACCATTTTTTATCCAATAAGTTGAACTTGAGAGTCCATAGTTCTTCCTAACCCTATGAATTTTAAAGAAATATCATAGAAACCAAACCGTCATTCCCGCGTAGGCGGTAATCCAGGAAAATCAAGGGGTTATGGATTCCTGCTTCCGCAGGAATGACAGAACTTTGGACTGTCGAGTTGAATAAGTGTGTTGCTATAAATTTTTTAATAAACTTATAGTAAAAAATGGAGGAATTAATATATAATAATTGCTCTATTATTTTGAAACTAATTGAATGTTTATAAAATTATAGAGTCCAAATGACAAAATCGATAGTGTCCGTTGCTTGTTGCCCAGAGTTTGTTGCATCAATTTTCTAAACACTTAAACCCCTTGGCAGGAAGACAATTGACAACAATCAACCGACTTTACTCATTTTTCGGCTTGTGAATTTCGAACTTAATTCGACATTTCCCCCTTAAAGGAATTTAGAGATGAGTGAATACAATATAATTGGCAAAAGGTTGCCTCGGGTAGATGGCGATGTGAAAGTCCGAGGAGAAGCCAAATACACTGACGATATGGTTTTGTCTGAGATGTTATATGGTAAGATATTAAGGAGCTCTCATCCCCATGCCAGTATTCTTAATATAAACACTTCCAGAGCTGAAAGACTTTTAGGGGTGAAGGCCGTTATAACCGGAAAAAACATCCCGAAAATACGTTCAGGTCTTTTTGAAGACCAACCGGAATTATCGGATGAGTACCCTTTATCCACTGATAAGGTAAGATATATTGGAGATGAAATCGTTGCCGTGGCTGCTATAGATGAGGATATTGCCGAGGAAGCAATAGAGTTGATTGAAGTGGACTACGAAGCCTTAGAACCCATCTTCGATCCCATTAAGGCAATGGAAGATAATTTCCCATTAGTGCATAAAAATCCTAAAAATATTGCATTTGAAATTTCCCAGACATTTGGAGATATAAAGGATGGCTTTCAAAAAGCTCATTATGTAAGGGAAGATACCTTTCATATTCCTCGCACAACTCATTGTGCCATGGAACCCCATTCATCACTGGCTGTTATTGACCCGCAAAATAAACTAACCATATGGTCTTCTACTCAGATTCCCTTTATTCTACGTCATGAACTGGCTAAAAGATTAAATTTTCCCCAGGACGATATACGCGTAATAAAGCCCTTTGTAGGTGGAGGTTTTGATGGAAAGGGATTGATATATTCCCATGAATTTTGTTCTGTATTCCTTTCCCTTAAAACTGAAAAGCCTGTAAAGATTACCCTGACCAGAGAGGAAGTTTTTACCATGAGCAGGGGTAAAGTTCCTATGGATATTGAGCTAAAGCTTGGCCTTACAAAAGATGGAATCATAACAGCCCTTCAGATAGAGATTATTGCAGATAACGGGGCATACAACACTATGTCCCTGGTTCCTCTAATGATGGCAGGGATAATTCTCACAGTTCCTTATACAATTTCTAATGTTGGATATAAAGGACTACTTGTATATACAAATAATCCCCCTTCTGGTGCGCAAAGGGGAGCTGGGAGCCCGCAGGTTTTTTTTGCTTTGGAATCCCAATTGGATATAGCCTCTGAAGAATTGGGAATGGATCCTGTAGAACTACGTTTGCTGAATGCTTCTCCTACAGGCTATACTACCCCCGGTAAATTTAATATTAACAGTTGCGGACTTGCTCAATGTTTACAAAAAACAAAAAAGAAGAAATATAGAATCCCCCAAAACCAAATTCGCCATAACAAATACGGCAGTGGTATAGCATCTGGAGTATGGATGGGAGGGGGTCAAAAAACCGCCCCCAATGATTCATCGAATGCCATGGTCAAGCTGGAACCAAATGGTATGGTAAGTCTTTTTACTGGGGCCTCGGATATTGGACAGGGATCAGATACGATTTTAAGTCAGATAGTGGCTGAAGAACTGGGATTAAACCTGAAAGATATAAGGATTATTTCCGGTGATACAATGATGACACCGATGGATCTGGCAACATATGCCAGCCGGGTTACTTTTACAGCAGGAAATGCCGTCAAAGCAGCTGCACAGGACCTGAAACAGAAACTTTTGGAATTTGTTTCAGAAGTATTAGAAACTGAGAAAAAGAATCTGGCTGTAAAAAATGGGTTAATTTTTATTACAACCGATACACAGAAGGGTATAACATTTAAAGACGTGGTGAACCTTTCACTCAAAGAAAAGGGTGAAACCATTTGTGGGATGGGAAATTATGCGCCCCGAACCGATCTTTTTAATCTTGATCCTGAACAGGGAAAATCTACAGCTGCTTTTTCTTTTGGTGTCCAGGATGCTCTGCTTCATGTGGATACTGAAACCGGTCAGGTAAAAGTTAAAAAAATGTATTCTGCCCATGATGTTGGATTTGCCCTTAATCCAATGGCTGTTGAGGGACAAATGGAAGGAGGAGTTTCCGGGGGCCTGGGACAAGCATTATTTGAAGAGCAAATCCTCGATAACGGGCAGTTTTTAAACCCTAACTTTTTAAATTATCAAATACCCACAGCCTTAGACATGCCCAACATAAATACCTGTATTGTTGAAACTGTTGAACCAAATGGACCTTATGGGGCAAAAGGAATCGGGGAGTCGGTTCAGGTACCAACAATTCCCTCTATATACAATGGTATATATAGCGCTACTGGTGTTAGGTTGAAACAACTTCCTTTAAAACCTGATAAAGTTCTTGAAAGTATTCAAGGAAAGAAAAAACAATAAAATACAAAAATATACAACAAGGAGTAAGGATATGGATATAATAGTTTGTGTAAAGCGAGTTCCTGATGTGTCGGAAATCGATGTAGATATAGCGCCGGATAAAAAGGATATTAAAAAGGATGATCTTATCTTTGATTTGAATGAATGGGACCGCTATGCATTGGAAGAGGCTGTGCTGTTAAAAGAGAGATTTGAGGGAAAGGTCACTGTTATAACTATAGGGGATGAACAGTCTGAAGAAACCTTAAGAAAGTGTCTGGCTATGGGCGCTGATAATGCCGTGAGGATATACGATGAAAATATTAAAGGTTCCGATCCCTATGTTATAGCCAGACTTCTCCATTCCTTTATTAAAGATAGAAGGTTTGATCTGATATTGACAGGGGTTCAGGCTGGTGATGACGGGTATGGACAGGTAGGTGGAATCCTTTCCGGAATGCTGAATATACCCCATGCATCCATGGTTACACATCTTGAAGCAGAAGGAGAAAATATTCTGATTCACAGAGAATTGGAAGGGGGGATGGAAGAAAAAATCAAGCTTTCTCTACCGGCACTTCTTGCAATTCAGACAGGGATTAATGAGCCGCGTTATGTCTCAATTATGGGGATCAGAAAGGCTTCACGTCTTTCAGTAGAACTCCTTGATCATAAAAGTCTTAACCTCAGGGATGAGGATGTAGGGGAAGCCGGTTCCAGAATAAAAGTTGAGGAAATTTATTTTCCTGAAGCAACAAAAGAAACGAAAATGTTAACAGGCACACCTTCTGAAATGGCAGAAGAAGTTTTTGACATACTTAAGGAGAAAGGAGGTTTAGCATAATGGACAGTTTACTGATACTCGCAGAACACCGAATGGGAAGTTTAAGGGATATTACCCATGAACTCATTGCTATGGGGAAAAGTATTGCAGATCAAAATAACTTTGAATTAGGGATCGTTTTGTTTACCAGGGATGCTTCCGACCTCATTAAAGAGATTGAACATAAAGCGGATAAAATATATCTCCTTGAAGATAATGCCCTGGAAAATTTTAATTCAGCCATTTATGAAGAAATTCTCATTACAATGCTAAAGGAAATGAAACCTGCACTGTTTCTTATGGGACATACTTCCTTCGGGCTTGACCTTGCATCTTCTCTTTCCTCAAAAACAAAATTTTCTTTAGTTACCGATGTTTTAAATTTAGAACTGTCCGGAAACAGGCTTTTTGCAACACGGCAAATTTATGACGGAAAGGTAAATTCCAGAGTTTCTATGGATGCTTCTGCTACGTCTCTTGTTACTTTACGTTCAGGAGCCGTAAAGGTAAAAGAATTTCCCCCGTTAACTGCAAAATTGGAAAAACTCTCTTACCCTGTTCCATCTGATATAAGACAGAAAAAATTTATTGAATATATAGAGAGCGCAGCGGAAGAAGTGAATATAACCCGGGCTGATATTCTTATTTCAGTGGGAAGGGGTATTAAAGATGCTGAAAATATAGAATTAGTAGAGAATCTGTCAAAAGCATGTGGTGGAGTTCTTTGTTGTTCAAGACCTGTGGTTGACAAAAAATGGCTGGCCAAGGAAAGACAGGTAGGAATTTCCGGGAAGACTGTTAAACCTAAGGTTTACATTTCCGTTGGAATTAGTGGAAGCTTCCAGCATCTTGCAGGAATGCAAAATTCAGAAACCATTATTGCAATAAACAAGGATCCAAAGGCTCCAATATTCAGAGTCGCTGACTACGGAATTGTAGGAGACCTTTTTAAGATAGTACCGGTTTTTACTGATAAGATTTTAGAGTTAAAAGGGAAATAATAGACTGCATAAGTATAATGAAACCCTCCTCCACTTATGACACAAAAAGGAGGATGAAAATATGAGGGATATATTCAAGGGAAATAAAATAAGGGCATATGCGTAATACCCTACGCGCAAACCATGAGTGCCACTTAATTGTGGTTCTGAAGTCTGCGTTCCAACAACGATTAAAAAATTTGAGCAGCACTCTTCCAAGTATAGTGTTCTGGTTTGAGAAATAATTGTTCGCAAAGAAATCTGAAAAGTTCTTATACATCCGCTGAATAATGACACTTTCGGCTTCCGCTGCAACAAACCAATTGCTCATCAATCGGTCTTTCCCAGGGCTTCTAAAAGCAAAGAATTGAGAGCCATAATACTCTTCAAGCCATTCGCTTAAAGGACGTGTGCACATAACAGTGGCATCTGTCCAAACCCCTCCATACTTCGACAGCAAAGCCAATCGGCCTAAAGCGGATATCTTCTGAATGGTGAGGTCTTTACGCTTTATATCAATTTTCACTGGAAAATCAATATGGTCGAATAAAGAGCTATGATCAAGCGCATACATTTCATAGTCAGGGTTTAACCTATCCCATGAGGTCTTACATTGCTTCACCAAGCTCGGTGCTTGCCCCCAACCCTGATGCCAGTATGTCCATATTTTTTTAGTAATCATTTTGTAATTTTGTATATGATTAATTTAGTGCTGTTCATGATATGCGATGCGAACCACGCTATTTTTTGCTACTATAGATTTAAGAACTGTACTGAAAGATGCATCTTCGCCTCCTCTTCTTCGAACAATTCGCGGATAATGGGGAATACTCTGTTTTTCAGTAATATTCCCTTCAGTGTCAAGAATTTCTATATCCACATGTCCTGATATACCAAAAGCATTTGATCTCCTTCTAACTTTTCCCGTAACAATAATATTATCTTCATCTTTAAAAATATACCCTTTTAGAATAATAAATCTTTTAGAATGAAGCAACTCTATTTGTACA
>JAXHUS010000011.1:0-13267 GCA_034189305.1 Thermodesulfobacteriota bacterium
TTGTAATATGGGTGACTCTGTCTGTTTTTACAACTTCCGCATACCCTAGAATAAAACTCGTTGCATTGCCGGAACGCGGCGATACTATTATCCGTTTAGATAATCCCCAAGCGACACTAATTGAAGAGGAACGTGTCCTTACGCTCCAGAAGGGTTTTAACAAAGTGGACTTTTCCTGGAAGGGTGTAGGCATTGATGGTGACTCCATCCGTCTGGCTATTATTACTCACCAGGATAAGGTCACATTGCTGAATGTCAGTTATCCCCCCAACGAATCTGCGCTTGTATGGGAAATCCACAGTAAAGATGCCTTTGAGGTTATTGTTCGCATAAGTTATCTTCTTTCAAATATTGACCGGCTGATTGCTTATAAAGGAATTGCCAACAGGGAGGAAACACTGATAAATTTAAAGAGTTTTCTTATACTCCGCAATTTTTCCGGCGAAGATTTCGAAAATGCTTCTGTGTTTCTTGATTACGGCAGGTCCTTTAAGCAGAGTATCAGTCATGAGGAGACCAAACAGCTGCTATTTTTAAACCGGTTGAATGTACCAATTAAAAAGGTCTGGACTTTTGATGCGGGCAAATTACCATGGGATCCGGAGAACCTGGATACTAATATCGGTATTCCCGTTAGTTATCGGGTCAAAAATGCTGAACAGGCCGGTCTTGGAAAATTTGCCCTGTGGAACGGTAAGGTGCGTATTTTCCAGGAAGACGGACATAAAAGCACGATTTTCCTGGGGGAGGACTTCACCAGACTGGTGCCGGTGGGCGAAGAAATGGAAATATATATTGGCGACAGCCGTGATATTGTGGTAACACAGCGTAAAATGAAAGACAAACGTATTAATATTCGTCGTAACAAAAATGGTCGAGTTGTACTTTATGATACTGATGAATTGATTAGAGCTGATATTGAAAACTTTAAGGACAGGCAGGCTGTGCTTACAATTATTCAACATATTCCGGGACAATGGGATATGGAAAAGTGCAACATGGAATATAAAAGAAAAGATGCCCACACCCTTGTATTTGAGGTTAAACTTCCTGCCCGTGGTAAAAATGAACTCGTTATGCACTACCATCGTCGAAACTTACGTTGATAAAGGATAGAAAAATGATGTGCAGATTGAAGTTATTTTCGATTATTATTGTGGTATTATGGCAAAGTATTGCCCTGGCTAAAGTCGATCTGGTGATTCTGCCAAAAAGAGATACAGTGCAGTTAACTATTTATAACTCGGCCGACCTGACACTGGTAAGGGAAAGACGGGCCTTAACCCTAAAAGAGGGCGTCAATCAGCTTCAGTTCTCATGGGCCAATACCCTTATTGATCCCACAAGTCTGGAAATGTTTCCCAAAATGCACGGTAAAGAAATAGACATACTGGATATTGTTTTTCCGCCGCGAGTAAGTAATCTGGGCTTATGGCATATCGAGAGCCGGATTAGCGGTAATGTGCCGATGGCGATAACATATCTGACCAGTGGTTTGTCCTGGCGGGCTTTTTATATGGGAACCCTGACTGAAGATGAAAAAACAATGCGTCTACAAGGCTATGTGCGGGCTACAAACAAAAGTGGTGAGGATTATGAAAATGCCCGGGTGCGGCTAATTGTTGGAAAGATAAATTTAGTAGATCGAATCGCCGATCTTGCACGCCGGCAGTACCCTTACGGGAGACCAGGCCCTGTACCGGGCGATGTTATTCAAAGGGAAGCGGAGCTTGCCCGTGCAAAGATGATTACTGAGGCTAAATGTAAACTTGCACAGGTTGAAGAAGGAATGCTGAAAAGACCTAAAGAAATCAAGAAAGAGGGGCTGAGTGAGTATTTCCTGTATACCATTGAAGGGAAGGAAACGATTCCCGACGGATGGTCGAAACGTCTTCCCAGCTTCGATGTTAGTGAGGTTCCCGTTATTAATCTTTATAAATACGAGGAGGAACGGTACGGAAGAGAAGTTATCCGTTTTCTCAGCTTTAAAAATGATAAAAAACATAATCTGGGGAATACACCTATTCCGGGTGGTGTGTTGAAGGTCCACCGAAATCTGGATAAAATGGGTCATCTTTCTTATGAAGGCCAATCAAGTTTTAAGTATATCCCTGTAAATGAGGATATAGAACTTAATCTCGGCCCGGTTTCCAATGTGATTGTCAGGTCTACGATGATGGAATTTAAAACCAATAATTATTCATTTGATAGTAAAGGCAATATTACCGGCTGGGACGAAATGCGGGGGTTTGAAGTCGTGGTAAAGAATACCCATGAAATTCCGGTGAAGGTAGAAATAAAGCGCAATTTTAACACATCATCCTGGGATCTTAAAAAATCCGGAGATTTTGGTAAGTATAAAAAAGTGGACATTGACACAGTGAAGTTTATATTGAAGCTTAACTCACGTGGAACTAAAAAATTCTCATACATCTTAACCACTCATCATGGGCGAAGAGATGAGTGATTTCGCTCTTTATTTCTTCCCATAACTATTTATGGCAAAATGGATGAGAATCTCTAAAAAACAATAATGATGCCTTTATACAGCAACTACCTCTCTAATTTCAGGAAGCTTTTCTTTTAATGTTTTTTCTACTCCCATCTTCAAGGTCATTTGAGACATAGGGCAGGAACCACATGCGCCTGTCAGTTTCACTTTAACGATTCCATCATCAACATCTATTAATTCAATATCTCCACCGTCTGCCTGAAGAGCGGGTCTTATTTGCTGTAAAACTTTCTCAACGTCCTCTCTCATTGTAAACACTCCTTATGCTAAATTTACTTATAATTTTATAATTAAAAAAATTTTTTTATATAAAATGTTAACATGGAGTTAATATAATTTCTATAAATTTCTTTATATATTTTCATTTTCTCCACAAACTGAACAGTTGATACTTCTTTTAATTTCAATAAAATTGAATTCCATTTCAGTCCCGTCGACATATAGTATTCTATTGGTAATAAGTTCTCCAATACCTGCAATCAGTTTAATCGTTTCCAACACCTGGATGGAGGCAATTAAAGAAGCGGTTGCTCCTAAGGCGGGAAAGGGTTTTTCCATATGGGGAACTTTTGGATAGATACAGGCAAGGCAGGGGGTTTTATAGGGAATAATGGTTGTAACCTCACCAAAGAGGCCATTTATGCCTCCATGAATAAAAGGTATTTTCTCTTTTACACAGGCAAGGTTAAGGAAAAAACGTGTTTCGAAATTATCCATTGCATCTATTACAACCTGTGCCCCTTTGATTAATTTTTTTGCGTTATTCTCTGTTACTTTTTCAAAGACAGGTGTAATTTCAATGCCGGGATTTAAATTCGCCATTTTTTTTTGAGCGGATAAAACCTTTTCTTCCCCGATATTTTCATTCCAGTGAAGAACCTGTCTGTTTAAATTGGAAATTTCTACATAATCATTGTCAATAATAGTAATATGACCGATGCCGGCGCAGGCAAGATACATGGATGATAAAGATCCCAGCCCCCCGATGCCTGCCACTACGACATGGGAATTTTTGAGTTTTTTCTGTCCCCGGGTACCAAGTTCAGGAATTATGATTTGGCGGCTATACCTGTTAAGATCATCTTCCGTCAACATTTTTTCACCATATTATCCCCCTCCTGCCGGGGGGAAAAGAGATACTATATCCCCATCATTCAGACGGGTATCCAGTTGTTCTGGTAAATGTTGATACTGCCGGCCGTTGACCAGTATATTATAATGATCTTTAATTTGATCCGTTGTTTCATCAAAGATTAATTTCCTGAAATTATCTCCATATTTCCGGGATAATTTATTTAACATCTCTTTTAAAGTTACCGGGTCTTCAATATCTAAGTCTATCTCTTCTGCATTGTCCATTGCTTTTCTTATTCCCATAAATGGTTTTATCTTAATTGCAATCACCAAAAACCTCCATTTTTTATATATAAATTTTATAAAAGATTACTTTGTTCCTATTATTAATGCTGAAGGAGCTTTATTATGCGTCCTTCTTTCTATTTTATGAAATCCTATTTCATGAAGCCAGTTCTCTACTTCCGAAAATGTATACGTCTTCCCTCCATCGGTATGAAGTAACATATTCAGGCCGAATATGGCTGAAAAGGGGGGGAAAGTACCGTTATCATCTAAAAAGAAGTCATGAATTATCAAATCACCGCCTTCAACAAGGGAGCCTGCTGCCTTCTTCAGGAAGGTCAGGTTTTCATCAGCACTATATTGATGTATAATATGGGATATATATATTAAATCATATCCTTTTTTATATTCAACTTCAAATAGATCTCCCTCTATAAAAGAGAACCTTTCTGTTAATTTATTTCTTTCAACCATCTTTTTTGCAATTTTTATTACCTGGGGGACATCAAGCAAAGTTATTTCAAGCTTTTCATTTTTTCCGGCAAAAGCAATTGAGTAAGTCCCGGGGCCCCCTCCTAAATCAAGCATAGAATTGTATTTTCCTATTTCAAGTGAATTGGAAACAGTATCAGCCATCTCCACGGCATTGTTCTGCATGGCTAAAATAAACAACTCCGCATAATCCTCATTTTCCAATCTCTTTCTTACTTCTCCAACAGGTTTTCCTGTAAGCACCGCTTTTTCAAGATTTCCCCAATCATTCCACATACTTTTCAAATGAAGCAGATTATATCCCTTATATCCGGGTTTATCACTTACTAAAAGGGCGGATGAAACAGGTGTATTCTTATATGTCCCATTTTCCTTTTCAAGCAATTTAATGCTTACCAATGCCTTGAGTAATATTTCAGTTCCCCTTAAACTTGCCCCCAACTTTTCTGCAATTTCAACATCTTTTAAAGGTTGTTTCTCTAAAAGATCAAAAATTCCAAACTTTATTGATGTAAAAAGAACCTGCGATTCCCAAAACATAAAACCTATTCTAAAGATTTGTTCCGTAAATAAATTATTATTCATTAATTTAATCTCCTATATTCCAAAAGTATTTTTAACCGTTCCGGAAAGGTTAAATTTTTTCTCATAGGCTTTTAATCTCTCCAGGCTTTCAGGTTCATTATGGCCTTTATTTTTCCCATAAGGATGGAATTGAACACCAATCTGGTATCTATAACTTTTCCCAGGACTTACGGATACCCATTTCACTGTTCCGTTTATAAGTAAGGGACTCTCTCCTTCCGTTACAAATATCTTAATCTGTAATTTATCATTTATAGAGAGTCTTTCCATGGCCAGAAAGCTAACTCCGCCGCGGCTTATATCCAGTACAGGATAAAAATTTTCCGTGTAGTTGCCCCTTGAAAGCAAAAAACTTTCCTTCTTATAACAAATTGTCGATCCTGGTATTTCAAATCGCTGACACTCCCTCTTTTTAAGACTTTTATGCACTTATTATCCTTATGTCAATGAGAGATCTTATCAAAATATCTTCTTTTCTACCCAGTTTATGTGCCAGGTTCAAAATTTTCAAATTCCGAATACCTGATTTCTTAAATTATATTTGACGGAAAATTCATACACAATAGTTTTTTCAAATATAGACCATATTTATGGTTAAAAGAGTATTGAAAACAATTAACAATAATGGTTCAGTCCCCTTTGGATTTTAATTCAGTTAATGCCTTTTCTATCTCCCCCACAACCATTTCTGCTGCAAGGACAGGATCTTTAGCCCCACTTATGGGACGCCCGACAACAACATAATCAGCCCCTTTTATTATTGCTTCAAAAGGTGTGGTTATCCTTTTCTGGTCTTCATTTTTTACTTTTGCCCAATCCGGTCTAATTCCTGGAACGACAATGGTAAAATTTTTGCCTGAGTTTTTTCGTATTTGTTCTATTGCTGATCCTGAACAGACTACCCCATGACAGCCTGCTTTATAAGCCAGTTCCGCCCTTTTCAAGGCAAGGATGGAAGGATCTTTTGCAAGTTCAGGAGAAATCCCGGCTTCTTTTAAGTCATCACTGTCTAAACTGGTTAAAACCGTTACACCAAGAATTTTAAGCCTTCCATATTCTGATTGTGACAGAAGATAAAGCAAATTTTTTTGTTCGCAATGAACCGTAATAAAATCTACATTATAGGATATAGCTACCTTTAAAGCACTGTTAACTGTTTTTGGTATGTCATGAAGTTTTAAATCTAAAAACAACATGGCATCTGTTGTTTCCTTTATTTCCTTAAGGATGTACGGCCCTTTTGCAATAAACAATTCAAGTCCCACCTTAAAAACCCCCACATGATCTTTAAGGGATTTAATAAAAAAAAGAGCGTCCTTAAAAGATGAAACATCCAGGGGAAAAATGAGTTTTTCTTTTGCTAATAATTTTTTGTCAGGCATTTATAAGTCCTATAATCCATAGTGAATAGAAGATGATTCCCGATATAATAAGATACCGTGTTTTTTTTATTCTAATCTTAATGGGGCAGGATCTGTCGGAGTAGTTAAAAAATATAATAATAAAATAGATAGTAAAACCAACCCATCCAAGAAAACCGGCCCCCATAACGGATGACCAGAGAATTGACGGAGAACTTTCCTTTTCTAATATAGCGAGGGCTTCTTTTTTTCTAAGGAGTTTTGATTTTTGTACATCTTCTTTATTTGATGGGGGAAGACCCGCAATAATTTCCGCTATCTTTTCATTACACTTTTTTATTACATCCTTATAGGGAGTATATAAACTCCGTGAGGCATAAAGGCTCCCCCTTAATTCCCTGTAAATTCCAAGGGCTGATTCCGGATTTTTCTCTTCCGATTCCCGGGCTATTTCAAGGATTTTCTTTACCGATTTTTGATAGTAAGGACTTTTAGGGAGGTACCACAAAAGGGCCTTTTTCAGGTGAACTAAAGCTTTTTGGCTGTTATTATTATCCTTTTCTTCTATTGCAAGCAAAAATTCTTTCTTGCAGGCAAAATAAACCTTTGCTGAAATTAAGCTAATTATAAACAGCAGACACATCACAGTAATTAAAATAATTTTTTTCATAAGTTGAACAGTATAAATCTTTTTGTAACTACTAAGTTATTTAGACTGAAGATTGATGCCTTAAGAATATCAATCATCTCCCAATGTTCTATTTTAGCCATTCAAGACTTTCCCGGTTGAGATAATAATTTTGTTCAATCAATGATAAATCATGGCTGCAAATAAATTCATAAACTCTTTGACAATGATTTCTCTAAAAGCCTTCCACCTTAAGATAGCCACCTGGACAGTTACCTGTTCTTTAAATAGCACTGATTCTGAAAAATAATTAAGTATCTTTATTTTGAAGTTTTCATTTTTCCTTTTGCAGTAATTTAATATATAGTTCCTCTTGAGCCTTTACCATATTTTTTATATCAAATTCAAAGAGGAATTCTTTGCCTTTTTCTCCCATTTTACGGGAAATTTCAGGATTTTTTATTAAATATATAATTTTTTCAGACATACCTTTAATATCATGGGGTTTAAGTAAAAATCCATTTATTCCTTCTCTTATCGCCTCAGGCGCCCCGTCCACTTTTGTCGCTACAACGGGAACCCCCGCAGCCATTGCCTGGGGGAAAACCCTTGGAAGCCCTTCAAAAAGTGATGTAAGAACTAAAACATCAAGCAGTGAAAGGACATCCGGTATATCCCTTCGCCACCCTAAAAGATGAAAGTTATTCTCTAATTTTAAGCTTTTTATTTTATCAGTCATTTTATCCCTTAACTCTCCGTCCCCGGCTAAAATAAATTGAGTTTCGGGAATCCTCTGGGAAACATTAAATGCCACATCAAGAAAGTCAAGGGGAGCCTTCTGGGGTTTTAAACATGCAATCATACCAACCAGAGGAAAATCAGGATTAAGGCCGAGTTCTTTATAAATTTCTGCGGGCCTTTTACCCGGCTTTTGATATTGTGAAATATCTATTCCGCTTCTAATGAGAACTATCTGGTTTCTGGAGAAAATCTTATACTTAACCCCTTTTTCAATATCGGATAAAGAGACTGCAATAAATTTACGAGTTACAAATGAGGTTATTCTTTCAAGAAAGATAAATAATAATTTTGTAAAACGGGACTGATAATCGTGGAAACTAAATCCATGTATAGAATGGATTATGATTTTCACTCCAGCCAGCCTGGCGGCCCAGCGGCCTAAAATACCGGCCTTTGAGCTGTGGGTATGGACTATAACCGGCCTTCTGTTTTTTCCCCTGACTGTTTTTTTTAAGCTCCGGTATATTTTAAATAAGGCTTTTAAGTCTTTTAGCGGCCTTATTTCCCTTATTAATTCAGGTATTAAAGTCAGGTCTATACTGGAAATGCCTTTTGCCTCCTCAATAAGTATACCCTTATTTCCCGTTATAAGCTCCGGCGAAAACTTTTTCGGATTAAGATGACCGACGGTATAAAGGGTATTTTCCTGGGCCCCCCCCAGTTCTAATTTTGTAATAATGTGAATTACTTTTACCGGGTACATAAAGTTAAAAAAGTTTAAATGCCAAAATCCAAATGTCAAATGAAATACAAAATGATTAAATTATCAAATATATTTTTTTTAAGGATTTTTTGTTTTGTAATTCATTTGGACTTTTAGCTTTGACATTTTTAATTATTCTTAAGAGCTTGGGTTAATAATTATAGACCCATATCCACCTTTTTAAGAAAGTATCCGGAAATTAAGGCTAAAATAATGAGGATTCCAACAATGTTAAAGGCGATTTTATCATTAACGAACATAATTACAATAGCATTTATTCCAAGGAAGACAGAAATTGCATAACTTAAAATAACGGTCTGCGGAACGCTCAATTTCCATTTTCTCAACCTGAGGGCAAAGTGATCAGGGCTTCCTTTTAATATGGACATTCTCCTTTTAAGGCGTATATATATTACCAGGAGTGTGTCAAAAATCGGAACTCCAAGTATTATAACAGGAGCAATGCAGGCAAGATTATTGTGGGTGGTATAACTTCCTATCATGGCAAGGGCACCCAATACCAGACCAATAAACATACTTCCGGTATCACCAAGATATATTTTTGCGGGTTTAAAATTATATTTTAAAAATCCAAGAAGACTTCCAGCCAGGGCGGAAGTTAATACTGCAATCAGAAATCTTTCATTAATTACCGCCACAATAAATAAAAATAAGGCTGCAATAAAGGCAACTCCTGTTGATAATCCGTCCATTATATCAATTAGATTGAAGGCATTTATTATTGCAATTAGCCAGAGGAAAGAAAGGGGTATGGCAATGGCAGGCTGTAAGAAAACAAGCTTGATGTATATTCCGGATTTAATTAAAACAAGGGCGGATACTGCCTGTCCAAGTAATTTTATTTTAGGTGTCAGAACTCCAAAATCATCAATGAGACCTAAAATGATAATAACACTGCCGGCAAGAAGGATTCCAAGTACTTCCTTATTAAATTCAAAAGTTAAAGAAAGACAGATAAGAAAGGAAAGGGAGACTGCAAGACCGCCCAGATAAGGTACGGATTCTTTTTGAAGCTTTAAATTTCCGTCCGGTTTATCAAGGATCTGAAGTCTTATTGCTGCTTTGCGAATAAGGGGGGTAAAATAAAGTGAAAGGGCCATGGAAAGAATAAAGCTGAAGAAACAAAGAAACATTTTTTACTCGCTAGTTGTAATTATTGAACACATCATTCTATTTTAAGCCTTCATTTTTTAATAGTTCTATATACTTTTTCTCAAATTTTTTTACAATCTCAACAATGTTAAAATCTTGTTCAATTCTTATTAAGGCATCTTTTTTTAGCCTTTCCTTTAAAGTATGATTCTCTAACAAATTAATTATGGCTATGGATATTGTTTCCGGATTTGTTTCAGGCAGTAGTATTCCGTTTTTTCTATCTTCAATAACTTCCGGTATACCCCCTGCTTTTGAGGCAATAACAGCAACTTTTGCCGCCATTGCTTCCAGAATAATATTTGGCATTCCTTCGTGAAGGGAAGGTACAATTAAAATTTCAGTTATAGAAAATATTGGGGACAGGTCTTTAATAAAATTTTTAAATATAACCCGTGATTCTAGTTTCAATTTTTTTACTAACATTTGCAAATGTGCCTTTTCCTCGCCTTCTCCTACTATAAGAAGCTTTAATAAAGGAAATTTATTTAGAACTTCTGGAAGGGCTTTAATTAAAACAGCATGCCCTTTTTCTTTACGAAGTCTGCCGATAATGCTAATAACTCTGTCATGGTGAGCGATTCTAAGTTCATTTCTAATATTCTCTCTACATTCTTTATTTTCCCTATACCAGTCTCTAATTACTCCATTGGGTATAGCAAAGACTTTATAGGATGGAATGCGGATTTTTTTAATTATAAAATTCCTTACCATATTGCTTACTGCATGGAAATAGTCTGCCGGATACCAGGTAATCTTATCTATAAAAAGCTGGTATTTTTTTTCCTTTTCCATTGTACGAAATGAGTTAATAATGAGAGGCACTCTGCAAATTTTTCCTGATATTCTACCTGCTAAATTTGCCTGAAAAAGCAGGGAATGAATAATTGTGGGTTTAGTATTGCGAATTATCCTTATTAGCTTAAAAATTGCAGGGAAATATGAAAACAGTGTCTTTATTCCGGTTTTTTTCGGCAGGTTAAGCGATATTACAGGAATTCCCCTTTGTTCTATTTCTTTTCCAAGTTCACCTTTAATTTTTAAACTGCATACAGACATTGAAAATTCTTTTTTATTTATATGGGATACAAGGTTTAAAAGGCTTCTTTCCGCTCCTCCATAACCTGTGCTTGTAATTAGATAAAGGATCTTAATGGGTGAATTCATCCTTCAGCGATCGTAAAATTGTTAATTGTTTATTAACCCGCAACTAAATATTTCAATGTTTCAATACTCCATCGATAAACATTTGATGCCATAATTCAAGAACTACAAGTGCCCATATTTTGTATGAATGATCTGCATCTCGCACCAGATGTTCCCTTATCAATTTTTCAATTCCCTCTTTTTTAAAGTAACCCCTTTCAATAAAGCGTTTTCCCAGAAGAATGTCATGTATAAACTCTTTCAACTCACATCTGAACCAATAATCAAGCGGCACACCAAAGCCCATTTTTTTTCTTTTTAAAATTTTTTCCGGTAATATTCCTGAAAATGCCTTCTTAAGCAGATATTTTCCATTAAGCCCTTTAAGTTTTAATGAAGGTGGTAAAGAAGCTGCAAATTCTACTAGTTTATGGTCTAAAAAAGGGGAGCGGGTTTCAAGGGAATGGGCCATACTTGCAATATCTATTTTTACCAGGAGATCATCAGGAAGGTACGAATTCAAATCTACAAAAAGGGTTTTATCAAGAAAGGAGGATGCCCGGCACTCTTGAAATAATTTTAAGGTTAAATCAACAGAATCATATATTCCGATTTTTCTTTTAAATTCATCCTGGTACAGTTCATTTTTTTCGCTATTATTGAAAAAACAAAGCCAGTGAACATATCTTCTCTTTTTTTCCTCAGGAATGCTTTCCAGAAATCTTCGCAATCTTCTTGAGAAGCTTTTGTACTGAGGATTAAAAGGAAAAATTAAATATGCAAGTTTCTTTATAATACCTTCTCGAAATATTGATGGGACATACTGGTAAATATTTGCAAGCCTGTCAGCAATATATCTTTCATATCCGGCAAAGGATTCGTCTCCACCGTCTCCGTTTAATGCCACAGTTACTTTGTCTCGTGTCAGTTTTGATACATAGTAGGAAGGGATAGCCGACGAGTCGGCATAAGGTTCGTTATAGTGCCATATTAATTTGGGGAGTATTGAGATAGCGTCTGGTTTTACAACAAATTCTTCATGATCGGTCTTATATAACCCGGCTACTATCCTTGCATATTCCAGCTCATTATATTCAGATTCCGAAAATCCAATTGAAAAGGTTTTAACGGGATTGCCTCCGAGCTTACTCATCATTGCCACAGTGGCGCTTGAGTCTATGCCGCCGCTTAAAAATGCTCCCAGGGGCACGTCACTTAACATCCTGAGTCTGACAGCTTCCTCAAAAATTTGGAGAAGATGCTCTTTATATTCCTCCTCTTTTTTATATATAAGTTTGTCCTGAAAATTAACCTGCCAGTAACGTTTTAGTTCCATTTTGCCATCTTTAAGCAATATATAATGGGCGGGTGGTAATTTTTTAATATCTTTGAAAATTGTAGACGGACTTGGTATATACTGATAGGTGAGATAATTGTGCAAGGCTCTGTAGTCCACGTCTTTTTTAACCTCTGGATCGCAAAGGAGAGATTTTATTTCAGAAGCAAAGGCAAAACTGTCCTTGTTGTATAAATACACCAGTGGTTTTTTCCCGAGGCGGTCTCGGGCTAAAAAAAGACGCCTTAATGGAACATCCCAGATGGCAAGGGCGAACATGCCTCTGAAATAATTAAGACAGCTTACCCCTTCATCCTCATAAAGATGTATAATAACCTCCGTATCGGTCTTTGATTTAAATAAATGCCCCTTTCTTATTAATGATGTCCTTAATTCCTGAAAATTATAAATTTCACCGTTAAATATAATCCAGATGGTTCTGTCCTCATTACACATCGGTTGGTTGCCTGCGGTGGAAAGGTCTATTACCTTTAACCTCCTGTGTCCCAGACCAATATTTTTATCAAAAAATGTTCCATAATCATCGGGTCCCCGGTGGTAAAGAGAAGATGTCATCTTGTTTATTAAGTCAGGTTCCACATAAGAGTCCGGATTGAAATTTATTTTGCCGCAGATACCGCACATATTAAATTAAGTGCCTTAAGTGAGTTAAAGCTTAAAGTGCTTAAAAGTTATTATTTAAAATGAAAATTGCTATAAAATTCTAATATAATTTTATAATTTTAAATTTTATTTAAATAATAGCATCCATGATATAATTTGACAAAGATAAATATGAATATGTATACAACATATAAGCTCTATATAGAAATAAGCAAAAGTGTAACCTTACAGGTAGGTAAGCTTGGCAGATTTACATTCCCGAAAGGATTTTATATGTATACAGGGAGCGGGAAGAAAAATATAATTCATAGAATTTTAAGACATTTTAAAAAGGTTAAAAAGTTACACTGGCATATTGATTATTTGCTTGATAATTCTTTTGTTGAAATAAAAAAGATAGAACTTTGTAATGAGGATGAATGTATTGTAAATAAAAAAGTTTCTGGCCAGGTAATTGTACCTGGATTCGGCTCGGCAGATTGCAGAAATGGCTGCAAAAGCCATCTTAAATTGAGGAATAGAAGCCTTACCCCAAGGTAAGGCTTCT
>JAXHUS010000110.1:0-2897 GCA_034189305.1 Thermodesulfobacteriota bacterium
TTGCTCTATTCGAGAACGGCCTTTTATGGCAAGCAGTTCTTCACGTTTTATCCAGCCGTTTTTTTCGGGAATGCTGGGTGACAGTAGCCGTGCAGAAAGCGGACGAACTATTATCCCTTCAAGTCCTGTATCTCTTTCAATAATCTTTAAAGAGTAAGGTCTCTGAGACATGGGCCTCTGTCCCAGCACCTCTCCGGTAACTAAAAAAGAAGCCCCATTTTCTTTCATATATTCTGAAGCCTTCTTTAGCATAAATATCCTGCAGTCCACACATGGATTCATATGCTTTCCATATCCATACACCGGTTTTTTAAGCATATCTAAATAGGTATCAGAAAGCTCGAAGACATGAAAGGGGAGACCTAAAGTTTCTGAAGCTTCCTTTACGGTTTTATAATCATGACTTAAAAATGGGGTTGCAAAATTTATTGCTTCAATATTAACATTTTGTTGCTGTATCAGTCTAATAGCTAAAATACTATCCAATCCCCCGGAAAATAATGCTATCCCTTTTATCATTTCGACTCTAACAAACCAAAAACCCTTGACAAAATTAATAATGTTTTATTATCATATAAATATATTGCGGGGTGGAGCAGTTTGGTAGCTCGTCGGGCTCATAACCCGGAGGTCCCTGGTTCAAATCCAGGCCCCGCTACCAATAATAAGCCTTTTTTATTAATAAAATCACCCAAGCCTTTTTTGAAAGTCTGAATATGTAATCTCAAGCCCTTCCTTAAGAGAAGTTTTATGAATCCAGCCAAGTTTTTTAATCTTTCTTATGTCAAGAAGTTTTCTTGGTGGACCATCAGGTTTTTCGTGGTCAAAAACCAGTCTGCCGGAATATCCCACAACTTCTTTTATCATCGATGCAAGTTCTTGAATGGTAATATCATATCCTGTCCCTACATTTATTATTTCATTATCATTATAACGATTCATCAAAAATAAGCAGGCTTCTGCAAGGTCATCAACAAAAAGAAATTCTCTCCTTATTTTTCCGGTTCCCCAAACCACTACTTCCTGTAAATTTTTTGTTTTTGCATCATGAAATCGTTTTATTAAGGCAGGAATAACATGAGAGTTGAATGAATCATAATTGTCATTGGGGCCGTAAAGATTTGTCGGCATACATGAGATAAAATGTGTTCCATATTGTTTGTTATAAGCCTGACACATTTTAATTCCCGCTATCTTTGCCGTGGCATAATACTGGTTTGTTTCCTCTAAGCTGCCTGTAAGTAAGCGTGCTTCCTTCATCGGTTGTGGGCAAAGGCGGGGATAGATACAGGAACTTCCTAAAAAGAGGAGCTTTTTAACCCCATAAAGATAAGATGCCTGAATAACATTGGTTTGAATTTTTAGATTATTAAATATGAATTCAGCCGGATAGTGTATATTTGCATAAATACCACCCACTTTTGCGGCGGCAAGAAAAACATATTCCGGCCTTCTGTCTTTGAACATATTCTCCACCGCCTTATCGCACATAAGATCAAGCTGGGGTGAAGGGTAACCAAAAACATTTACATAACCCTCGTCCTTTAACTTTCTGACGATAGAAGATCCTACCATTCCATAATATCCCGCTACGTAGATACTGGAATTTTTTTCCATTATATTGCGTGCTTTTTAAAAAATTTCAAGTCTTCCGCAACCATTTCGCAAACCAGATCTCTAAATTTACAGGTATTTTCCCATCCCAATTTGTATTTGGCCTTATTTGCATCACCTTTTAGGATATTTATTTCAGACGGACGAAAAAATTTATTGTCTATTTTAACAAAATCCTGCCAGTCAAGTCCAACATAAGAAAAGGCAACTTCAAGAAATTCTTTTACTGAATGCGCCTCCCCCGTTGCTATAACATAATCATCGGGGGCATCCTGCTGAAGCATTAACCACATAGCCTTTACATATTCTTTAGCATGGCCCCAATCTCTTCTGGCATCAATATTCCCCATATTCAGCTCCTTTGTTAAACCCAGTTTAATTTTTGCAGCGTGGGAAGAAATTTTTCTGGTGACAAATTCAAAGCCCCGTCTTGGAGATTCATGATTAAAGAGAATGCCACTTGAAAAATGGAGTTTATATGCCTCTCTATAATTCCTTGTCAGATCAAATCCCGCTATTTTAGAAATGCCATAGGGTGAACGAGGATGAAAAGGGGTATTTTCATTCTGCGGACTTTCTTTTGCATTTCCAAACATCTCACTTGATGCGGCAAAATAAAGTCTGCAGAAAGGGGCGGCCTGTTTGATGGAAGAGAGAATATAATGGGTACCATTTATATTTGTCTGGATTGTGGAAAATTCATCTTCAAAGGAATAACTTACAAAACTCTGGGCCGCCAGATGATAACATTCATCAGGTTTTAGATTTGCAATAACATGGAATATACTGGCATAACTGTCAAGAGAAGCGGAATGCAAAACAATTTTATCAAGCAAGTGTTTTATTCGAAATAAATGATGGGCTGGATCTTCTAAAGCCACTCTCCTTACTATACCATGAACCTCATATCCCTTATCTAAAAGGAGTTCCGTAAGATAAGAACCATCCTGTCCCGTAATTCCCGAAATTAAAGCTTTTTTTGTCATAAATTAGTATCCTTTAATTGAAAGAATTTATTTGGGAGAATCTCTATTTAGATCTTTAGTATTTATATCAAGAAATGCATGCATCCCATTTATCTTTTTTGGATTTGACAGAATTTTATAAAAGCAAAACCCAACAAGAAGCAAAATAAGTCCTATCGAAAAAATCATTAAAATCCATCCGGTGATAGTCAATTTAATCCCCTTTTTTCTCCCGTCCAGTTTGATGATGCTATCTTTACTAAAATAATTAAAAATATAAAAATTGAGATCATAAAAATTATCGTTAATAGGGCTACT
>JAXHUS010000111.1:0-2318 GCA_034189305.1 Thermodesulfobacteriota bacterium
GAGAAGAAAAAGTAGAATTGGTCAACTGACTTTATTTTCTGATTTCGAAAAGGAAGAGAGAAAATAATTTATAAATAAAGCAAAACTTCACTTAACAGCGGATAAAAGGAAAATCAAAGATTTCCCCAAATTGCCTTCGGCAACTTCTTTTATCCGCATAACGTTAGGCGAAATTGTCATATAAATGGAGGTCTTAAGTATCATGAAGACCACTGATAAGAAATATGTTGACGTCACAAAACTATCTCTTGATGAATGGCTGGGTTTACTCGATTCACCAAAGAAGAAAGATTTGCTTTTTATAGACTATATGTTCCCAGATGATACTATGAAAGACGAATACTAAAAACAATTCATAATCGTAGCGATGAAGAAGTAATAAACTTAATCAGACGATTTTTAATTCTTTCTGGAAGTTTAGGCACGGACAAAATGAGTTTCGAATAATTTGATGCATTGCATGAGGCATGATAAAGAAAAATTTAATAAATTGATGGAAATTGAATATTTTAAGCGTTTATATAAAGGTTATCTTAATAGAAATCCCATCGTTTGAGAAGGAAATACTTGGGTTATTGACCTCTTACCTCATCATCCAAAACTTGCAATAGATGCTTTGTATGCTTACTTCATAGCCCATATACAATTACTTCCAGATGGAAGATTTAGCGGACCTCAAGATGCAATGGCAATCATAAGAGCAAAGTTCATCAATATAGCACATCCTGATTCTTTGCTTTTGGATTTAGATCCATATCAATTTGAGCATTTAATTGATGGGTTGTATGCAGAAATGGTCTATGATACAATATTAACACCAAGAACACATGACGGCGGGAGGGATGTAATTGCTGAGAAAAAAGACATCGGTGAGAGAGAAAGATTACTAATTCAATGTAAAAGAATAAAAAAGAATGTGAGTGTAAATGAAGTTAGAGCCTTATTAGGGGTTGTATCAAATGACAAAGCAACTAAAGGCGTTCTTGTTGCCACCTCTAAATTTACAGTTTCATCTAAAAAACTTGCTAAGGAAAACTCAAGGTTAGAATTAATAAGCGGAAAAGATTTACAACCATTATTAAACAAATTCTTTGGCTCGAAATGGCCAACACATTTAGATTTTATCATTTCAAATAGTTTATCAAGAGATAAAAATAAGGATGGTGATGCCAACGTCGCCTAACATAGCATATATGACGGAAAAAGGGGGACATCCTATATTAAATAACCTTCGGAGAGAAAAGAGGAGCGTTGTTGAAAACTTTCACTTTACAAAAAAATAGGTCAAAGCGGCCAAGGTTCAGATTTTGAATTTTTTGAACGAATGCCCACAACAACAGATAACAGAGAGCTTGAAGCTAATACCCAAAGGCTAAGCCCTTCTTAAGCACTCAAAGTATTATATGCAATTGGTCGCTAAAGACAATCGAAAACTTTAGTTGGAGAAAGTGAAGACGTAAAAGAATCTGATGAAAATTGAAAAAATCCAGGAAAAGATAAGGCATAATAAATATGAAATTAGCTTTCATGGAGAAAAGGAAAGATACGCTGAAGATATAACACTCTCTGATTTAGAAACGGTTATTTCCAATGGAGAGGTATTAGAAGATTATCCTAATGATCCAAGGGGACCAAGCTGTCTTGTCCTCGGCTATTCGCAAAATAGGCCAATTCACATTGTCTGTGGTTATACACCCATAAAATGGATTAGAATAATAACAGTATATATACCAAAACTACCAAAATGGATTAATGAAAGAACGAGAGCCAAAGGAGGTAAGATTAATGCATAAATATGGAGATTGTTCCTTTTGTGGTGGAGAAGTAAAGGGCGATAAAGTTGAATTCGACTATCGTTATAAAAAAAAGTTGTATATCTTTAAGGATGTACCGGCTGGAGTTTGCCAGCAATGCGGTGAAAAATATCTTACTGCAAAGGTGGCCAAAGAAATTGAGCATAGGATCCAGACAAAAGAAAAATGGGATAAAACTATCACTGTCCCAGTAGATGTTTTTCCTGAGGGAGTAACAGTGTAAAAAACCTACAAAAATCCTTTGGGTTAAATAGGGACAGTATGGTTAAATAGGGACAGCGACCATTTTAAATGACTTTGCCCGCAACGCCAGCTAACAACGGCACAAACGGAGGACTCAAAACCTGATGGGTTCGTCTGTGCCGCACACATTAGGCGACATGTTTAATCACCGATTTTCACAGTACTTTTAAAGGTCACAATTAAGCTGTCCAGATGATCCGTACCGGTCGGTTGTATAGCCAGGGGACGCGAATGTTGCCTTTTAACTTTTTGACTCCCATG
>JAXHUS010000112.1:0-2511 GCA_034189305.1 Thermodesulfobacteriota bacterium
ATAAAATGTATCTCTCTTAAAGGGAGAAAGCCCTGCATCTTTAATGAGATAAATAATATCTGTCTCATCCATTCTATTTGTACAGCCAGCAGCAGCCACTACATTTTCTTCTATCATTGTTGAACCCAGGTCATTTGCTCCAAAAAAGAGGGATAACTGGCCTATTTTTTTCCCCATCGTAACCCAGGAGCCCTGGATGTTGCGAAAATTATCTAAAAAAATTCGAGATATTGATAGGGTCTTTAGATAATCAAAAGCAGTTGCCTTAAAAGGTATTTTCATGCTCAAAGGTGTATTTCCCGGTTGAAAGGTCCATGGGATAAAGGCACGAAAACCAGAGGTTCTGTCCTGAGTTTCTCTGATATAATTCAGGTGTTCAATCAGCTCTTTTTTTGTTTCTATGTGTCCAAACATCATGGTGGCAGTAGTATTGATACCTTCTTTATGACAGATTTCCATAATCTCCAGCCACATCTTTGTGGTTATTTTGTTCTTTCCCATTCTAATACGAGTGCTTTCAGACAAAATTTCAGCTCCTCCTCCTGGCATGGACTGCCATCCTGCCTCTTTTAAAGCATGAACCACATCAATTATGGTAAGGCCTGAAATTTTTGACATATTTAAAATTTCAGGGGGTGAAAATGCATGGAAAATGACCTGGGGAAATCTACTTTTCATTTTAGATATTAGGTCTATATACCATTTAAAGGGAATCTCGGGATTTAGCCCCCCCTGAAGTAAAATTTGAGTCCCTCCGAGTAATACAGCCTCTTTTGTCTTCCTTTCTATGTCTTCATAACTTAAAAGATATGCATTAGGGTCATTCACATCTTTACTGAAGGCACAAAATTTACATAAAGCATTACAAATATTTGTATAATTTATATTACGGTCAACAATATAAGAAATGATATTCCCATTTTTTCTCCTTGATATTTTATTTGCACAATGACCTAAAAGTACAAGATCATGACAGTCAAATAACTCTAAAGATTCCTCAGGGGATATCCTCTTTCCCCCTTCTGCCTTTTTTAAAATACCTAAAATATTTTCCATACAAACTTTCATAAAACAGGTTTAAGGTAAAAGGTATATCCTTGTACACTGCACCTTAAAACTTATACCTCTCCTATACCTTTTTAAAAAAATCATAGCTTATTATACAAAGAGTCCCGCTCAACCGGAATCCGTCCTGCATATGTAATTAAATGGTGAATATGGGCAACATCAAGTTTTAAAGGGGTTGTAGCCCCTGCACTATGGGTAATCTTTTCCTCAGTTATGGTACCATCCAGATCATCTACACCAAAATTCTGGAGGATCTGAGCAATATCAGTTCCAGTCATTATCCAGAAAGCCTTAATATGGTCAAAATTATTTAATATAATACGACTTATGGCATGGACTTTAATATCCATAATACCTGTAGTATCCAATCCCCCAAGGCGGTTATTTTTACTGTGATACGCAAGGGGAACAAATGCCTGAAAACCGCCGGTTTCTTCCTGTAACCCTTTAAGCTTTAGCAGGTGTTCAATCCTTTCTTTCTGTGTTTCAATATGGCCATAAAGCATGGTTGCATTAGTTTTTATGCCGATGATATGTGCAAGCTTATGAATCTGTAGCCATCTGTCGCCACTTATTTTAGTAGGGCAAAGCTTTTTTCTAACACGGGGAGCAAATATTTCAGCACCACCGCCCGGCATACAATCCAGCCCGGACTCCTTAAGTTCCTTTAATACTTCCTCCACTTTGCAGCCTGAAAGGTTTGCCATGTTTTGAATTTCAACAGCGGTAAAGGCCTTCAGACTGATCAATGGAAACCTTTTTTTTATACCTGAAAGCATTGCTTTATAGAAATCCAGTTTTTTTCTGGGATGCGCTCCCCCCACAATATGAAGTTCCGTTGTTCTTTTAGATACTATTTCCTCCGCCTTACCAAAAATTTCATCAAGGCTCATTTCATAAGCCCCGGTTTCTCCATCCTTTCGGGAAAAAGCACAGAACAGACAATTATTAATACAGATATTGGTGGGCTCAAGATGGGCGTTTACATTAAAATAAGTATAATTTCCGTTCTTCTTCTCCCTGATCTTATTTGCCAGCCTTCCAATAAAAAATATATCATCCGATTCAAAAAGGAGGATCCCTTCCATTAGGGAAAGCTCCATCCCTTTTTCAACTTTCTGTTCAATCTTTAAAAGTTCACTCATTGGAAACTTGAAACTTGAAACCTGGGAAAAATTCAAAATAATCTAATTAAAAATCTCCGGTTTCAAGTTTTAATCTGTAAATTCCACCTTAACTTTAGAAAGATAAAGACCATATTGAAAACTTAAGTCGCAAAACGTTTGTATTGCTTCCCTTCCATCATCCCCCCAGTCCAGGGTATCATAATTTGCATAAAGATTTAGGTATTCATTGATTATATTCCGGTTAAGCGTCTTTTTCCCTTCTCTTTTCCTTTCCTCTAAAATTTTATCCATTACTATCTCTTTATGTAGAAGAGCA
>JAXHUS010000113.1:0-11637 GCA_034189305.1 Thermodesulfobacteriota bacterium
TTTGACCGCATTATTGTTGCTAATGCAGCTGTAAATCGTAATGTTTTGGTGACAAAAGATCAAAATATTTTAAAAAATTATGGGAAGGCGATGTGGTAAGCCTTTTAAAAAAAAGATAAATAAAAATAATTTTGAGAACATTTGAATTCATATTAGAAGAGGTTAAAAGGAAAAGGGTTCTTTTTGCAATAGTAGTTGGCGATTTTGTTAGAAAGTGCTCGGAAAATAATTATAACTTTTTTAAAAAGAGGTAAAAGAAACCGGAATTGCAGATAAAGGAATCAAAGGAGGCTTTCATCATTATATAGAAGTTAAACTAAACGAAGGCAAAGTGGAAAGAAAGGGTTGTCAGGATTAAAAACAAATACAGCTTACTTGACTGCATGGAATATCTTTTTTTATGTTGCAATTCCCCCTCTTTTCAATATAGGCAGGAATAATTGAAAAGAAAGTAACAAAAGATGCCAGAAAATATAAGGTGCTATTACTTTAATAGTCAATGCCTTTAACCTAAGGGCTTCTGTTCTGTCATCGCTCGGAACGTCAGCGGCGAAACAATCTCCATGTAATTTTCACATATAATTGCTGTCCATTGAAATAAAGGATAGGGTTAAATTTAAAATTATGATATTATAAATTCATAGATATTTGAATTAAAAAGGAGGATAGTATGTCTATTATTACAATTTCCAGAGGGTCTTATAGCCATGGCAAGGAAGTGGCCGAAAAGGTAGCTCAGGCTTTAGGTTATGAATGTATATCCAGAGAAATTATACTTGAGGCGTCAGAGCAGTTTAACATACCAGAAACCAGGCTTTTTCATGCTTTACATGATTCTCCTTCGGTTTTTGAACGTTTCACTTACGGAAAGGAAAAATATATCGCTTATATTCGCTCCGCTTTTTTAAAACATATGCAAAAAGATAATATTGTTTACCATGGGTTGGCCGGTCATTTTTTTCTTAAAGGAGTCAGTCATGTTCTGAAAGTTCGAATCATTGCGGACATGGAAGACCGGCTGAGGGAAGAGATGGAGCGGGAGAACATCTCTGCCGAAAATGCCCGCTATACCTTAAAAAAAGACGATGACGAACGACGCAAATGGAGTCGAACCCTCTATGGAATTGATACCTGGGATTCAAGTCTTTACGATATAGTGTTACATGTACAGACTATTAATGTAAATGACATAATAAACATTTTGTTAGATGTTGTAAAATTGCCCTGCTTCCAGACCACACCTGAATCTCAAAGGGTTCTTGATAATTTTACTTTAGCCTCCTGGATACAAGCATCTCTGGTTGAAGAATTTCCAACAATAAAGGTTTCTGCCCATGACGGAGAAATCTTTATTACTATAATCGGTCCCCTCAGTGAAGAAAAAAAGATAACCGATAAAGCACAAGCCATTGTTTCGAAAATACCTGACGTTAAACAGATTAAAGTAAATGTAATGCCGTTTTAATTCTAGATGATTGACCTCTTTTTTAATATTTACAGGATGTTTTCTTGAAAATAAAGAGAATAAAGGGCGGAAAACTGCTTCTACTATATAACAAGCTGCGGTTATGACAGGAAGAAGCAGTCTTTTGATTATAAATCCCTTATTATCCAAATAGGATAAAAAAAAGGTAAAATCAATAAAGCTCTTTTATTTTAGCAGGTATTTTTGATACAGGCAGAAGAACCGTGAAAACGGAGCCTTCCCCGACTTTGCTTTTCACACGTATATCTCCTCCATGCTGTCTGATAATCCCCAATGAAACCGAAAGACCGAGACCACTCCCTTTTGATTTGGGTTTTGTGGTAAAAAAGGGGTCGAATATATTATTCAGGTGTTGTTCCGAAATTCCTACACCATTGTCAGCGAATGCAACAGAAATAAAATCCCGCTCCCTAGTCTGGGTAACAGAAATCGTGAGGTTTCCTTTTCCCGGCATGGCATCCAGCGCATTTAAAACTATATTTAAAAAAACCTGGGTGAGTTGCTGGTGATCCCCATAAATAGGTGGCAGGTTCTCGGACAGTTCTCCTTTTACTTTTACCTTTGCTATCTTTATTTGATTGGCGGCAAGCCGTAAAGTATCTTCTATCAGGGTTTCGATATTAAAGGGCTTTATATCTATTTCGCTTTCTCTCGCAAAATCGAGAAGGTTTTTTACGATTTTTTGGGCTCGTTCGGATTGGCTGACAAGATCACGAACCATATCAATCTGCTCTTCTTCAGATAGATCCTTATAGTCTTCCAGAAGCATCGAAGCTGTGAGGATAATATTGTTAATGGGGTTGTTTAATTCATGTGCAACGCCCGCGGTCAATGTCCCTACTGCTTGCATTTTATGTGAATGCACCAAAAGTCTTTGCCGTGTGACTAACTGATGCATCATATGGTTCATGGCCATTGCTAATTTTGAAAATTCATCATGATACTTGCGTTTGGGGACGATCGGCGTGAGGTCGCCTTCTGCAATCCTCTGAGTTGCTTTCATCATACGATTCAGAGGGGCGATCATCTGTCTAGCAATAAATAGCGTAAGATATACAATTAACAATATAAGGAGCCCTATAAAAATAAACGGGATTCTTTGAGATGTTATCAACATAGATTGGACAGCCTTTCGTTCCTTATTCATAATATCATTAGCCACCGTTACCATTTCTGATCCATGTTCTCTAAGTTCCACTTCAATTTTTTCTAAACTCAAATTTTTTTTATCATCCAGTAGCTTCAGTTTAGCTAATAACTCCTGGTACCGTTTTAAATGATTGGCCATAATTTCAAAACTTGATTCACCAATCACTGAAGCCATATTATCATGTTCTTTTTCAAGTATTTTATATGCTTTTTTAATATGCTCTATGGAATCCATCAGGTTTGTGCCGTATAAAAAGAAGTTTTTTTCGAATCGGCGAGCCTGTTGTATCTCAAAAGTGTAATTCTCTGCTGCTTCTGTAAATTGAAGCTTTTTTCTTATTTGCGCTATGGTGATTATAGAAAATATTATAATGCCTAATGTTAAGACAAACCATAATCCAAAGCCAAAGCCAAGTCTGGCGCGGAGCGAAAAACTGGGGCGCTCTCTTAAAGCCTTTTGGGATTCTTCAGCAATCTCATCCAGAGATGGCTGTTCAGTTGCTACCGTTGAAAACATTTAATAATAACCAAACCATAGAATTTAGTGAGATTAGTATGACATCAAATATTTAATATTTCAAGTTTCTCACCCTTTTCCCATGACAAAATCATGTTAAAAAGTGATGATTTATGGAAAACATCAGTGAAAAAGAATACAGGAGTCAGAAGCCAGAATATATAGTGATTCTCTTTTAATATTCTTAATCCTGCCTTCTGACTCCTGACTTATTGTTTCGTTCATAATCTTACAGCTAAAAGCACCACTGGTAAATGATGAGTCGTATTTAAAGGGTACAAAACCTGAATATTATAAAGGAATACCTTTATGTCCCAATGATAAAGCGGCTTTGTTCACCACTGCCCTAAGATCCCTGGGTTTAAATGGTTTTGCAATAAAATCAAAAGCGCCCTTAACCAACGCCTCTCTGGCAACCTCCACAGTGGCGTATCCGGTAATGAGAATGACCCGTGTATTTTTACATTTTTCCATAATGTATTCAAGGACCTGAATGCCATCTACATCTTCCATGCGTAAATCTGTCACAACTATATCGAATTCTTTTTCATTAAGCCGGGCCAAAGCCTTTTTTGATTCTAAAAAGAATTCCACGTCGAACCCGGATTTTTCAAGGGCCGGTTTCAAACGTTTTCCAACGATGGGCTCGTCATCAAGCACCATTACCTGTAAATTTTGAGAATTAGACTCTTCTTTTTGATGATTTGGTAATTTCATTTCACCCTCCTGTTGCAAGGCGCTTTGTTTTTCTGATTTTATCACCATTACCCTATCCAGGGCAAGCCTGGTTTTCAATTCATCGCCGGTGATTTTAAAACCGGCTTCTGGTTCACCCGCTTCCGCAAAGGTGATCCTGACCATCCAATCATCAATTGTTGTTTTTTTATCTTTCATTTTGACTATCCCCCTTTCCTATATTTTTTAACTAGGCAGATACACTGGCATAACCACTTTCAGTCAGTATTGTCTGGATGTGGCGTCTCTGGCGATAAGCCTTAATAACATGATATAGTATAACTGCGGTTCCGGATATCCCAGCTATAAAGAGCATCCCTTTACTGGCACCATTAAAATATTTGTCCCATTCAGGGTTAAATACAATCAGATCTAATTGTCGTAGATACATAGGAACGGCAATCGCCCGACTAAATACGCACAGAATGATAATAAGCCCGGTGATAATCCGAATCAATTTCTCATTGACCACTTTGACCCCATAAGCTCCGATATAAATACCAAGTAATGATCCGAGATAGAGAAGCATTGTAAGACGAATGTCCACAAAGCCTTGAAAAGCATAATTTAGAGCACCCCATGCACCCATAAACATTGCCAGATAAAGTTCTGAACCTGCTGCAACAGCAGTTGGCACGCCAAAGACATATATCATAGCCGGCACACCAATAAATCCACCGACCCCAATGGTGCCGGCAAGGTATCCAGTTGCAAGCCCGGCTGCCGAAACAATCCACAAAGAAACGGTTACGTCTGCTACTTTAAAATGAATGTAGGGTGGCAGGTTGAACTTTGACAGAAGTTCCACAATTTTCATGGATGGACCTTTTCCTTCACCGGGCTTCAAGGCATCGCGTAATATCGATATAGAAACAAATGTCAAAATAAGTATGAACACCATGCTGATGTAAAGATTTGAAGCGGCAGTTCCCCCTCCACCATGACCATCTCCGCCCATTTTGAAGAGACCGCTGTTGATCCAGACTGCAAGGCGTATTCCGATAAATGCGGTTACCACCATGCAAATTGACAAACGCTTATCCACATTTCCATACTCTCCGTGTTTCTTGCTCCCCACCATTGCTTTGCCGAATTTATGGGTGATATTGCTTGCAACAGCAATAACTCCTGGTACGCCAAGGTTCATCATTCCCGGTGTCATAAAAAAGGCGCCCCCGCTTCCAATAAACCCGCTCAGGGTACCCCCAATAAATCCAAGTAAAATGACCTGTAATGCACCTGCAAAATCGATATAAACAAATTGATTAAATAATAGATCAACCATGTTAGATTCCTTTCATTCCATTTTTATTAATTTTAAAAGGGCACTGGTAACCTTTCCATAGCAATAAGCAACAACGGGCACAAATGCAAACACGACAATGGAAACAACCAGTTTGGGCAACCAGCTGTACACGGACAGGAATGAGTCTTTTACAGCTTCTGCATACCAGCCCGAATGTGCCAGAAAAGCCAGAATCGGTTGTTGATTGGTAAACACTAAAATATAGAACAAGACGGTCAAAGTAAGATATACACCCATGCGAACCATATCCTTTTTACCAAAAAGATACTGACTTCCCAGCTCATCTGATGTAACAACAGGGGCTCTGATTGCATCGCTTAGATAGCTTCTTAGATCTCTTGCCTCCCTGAGCTTTGTAGCATGGCCCTTTGAGAGGAATACGTCGCCAATCACAACAAGTGTATATGAAATGTTCCGGTCAAGGGAATTAACCAGCTCCCTCTGTCCCCCGAAGACAACTCTTCCACCGCCCGACTTTCCGACTCTGGAAAGCTCGTCCAGCGTAATTCTAAGACCGCCGTTGTCATTTTCAGGTTCTATTGTGTCTTCTTCTATACCGCCATTATATTCATTGAAGTCGCCATTTAATGTCTGTTTTACAGGTTCCCTTTCCACATATTGTTGTTCATGGAAATTTTCTTCCTCAGGGGCAAGCCTTACCAGCTCAACTGCCGCATTCCATTTTGTTGCGATATCAACGATTTGATTGTATACTTCCGTATGCGGCTGGAATTTTTCCTGAACCCAGAGAACATTGGTCATTGCAATGGTAGTACGAATGTCTTTTAAGTCAGGAAGTTGTTTTTGAATCACTTCAAGTATAGTTTCAGTCAGTGTTACATCCTGAGGCAGGCAGGTAACAGTTACCCTGCCATTATCGGACCTTACTTTTACGCGAGCATTACGGGTTTTATCATCCCGGGCAATAATTACCCTCACCCTGGCACCCAAAAGCAGATCTTCCAGAGTTTTTTTAGCTGCGGGAGGTATCTTAAAGTCCGGCAGCTGTGCAAAGTTTACAAGGGCTGAGGCGGCATTCTCCACATTCATTTGGGCAAGATTTATCACAACATCGTAGCTGGCTGCATCATCCCATGATATTCCATACATGGTATGAACCCATCTCCTTCTGTCTTCATCAACCTCCTTAATGTATTTTTGCGCTTTTTTGCGGTCCAGTTGAAGTCTTTGCATTGCCTCAGTAATCCGATACTCTTCATCTGCAAGAACACGAACGCGTAAAATATGCCTTACGCCCTGAAATAAAAGATGTCCTGTGCGTCCATGATATACAAGTCCCCCTTTCATCGCTTTTTGACACAAATATAAGGTTGAGAAAGCCAGATAATGGTCCCTTTCAAGGGATAGCTTCTCATTAAAAATACCGGGTTTCACCATGGCCATTTCGAGTTTCCCCACCCTTATCCCTTGTTCGGTTGCAGCATTTATAAGCTCTTCACGACTCAAGCACGCAAAACCCATCTTTTCTGCCAGACGTTCGGCTAACTGCTTACCTCCACTCATTGTTCCCTTTGAAATACATATGATTTGCATGTTTATTTTCCCCAATCAATCAGTTTTAAATTTTAAACTGCCAATTTATTATCTTTAACTGGAAACACAACCGGACATTTCATAGATTTCCTTATCTTGAGCAACCAGTGTAATTTTTTGTTTGACTCTTTTTCATTGCACAAATCGGTTTTTCCTCCCCATATAATTGTTTCTATTGATTTTGTTTCCGCTAAAAACTTTAACAGTTCAGATGAAGGATCTCCTATCCTCATCTCCGCCTCTACAACTATGCCTCCTGTACTAATTTTTTTCATATAATGAATAATTTCACTCTTAATATAAGCTTCAATATCCTCTGGATGTTTACGCTCCATTTCAGCCAATTCATCTGTGCCATATTCCAGGAGCAGAAGAAGAATAATTGAAGAATCAATTCTCTTAGCTAATTCAAGGGAATATTCAATTGCTTCATTGCGAACAGTGACAGTATCTATAAGAAATAAAATTTTTGCCTCCATAATATCAATTTTTATGGCAAGGACTGTGCCATACTCAAAGAAGGCGATAAAGACTTGAATTAAGATTAGATTGAAATAATTCGCCAGGGGAGTTCAGCATATTGGTTGTTGCAATATACAACAACCAATATGCAAGACTGGTTTTAAACAGATAGTTAAAAGAAAAATTAATTGTTATAATTTGCAACTTGATTGTTGCAATTTGCAATAATTATTCTTCTATCTCATATTTTTTGAGATGTCTCCATAAAGAAGCCCGATCAATACCAAGAATTTTTGCGGCCTCGGTTTTGTTGCGTCCGACAAGATCGAGAACCCATTGTATATATTCCCTCTGAATTTCTTTAAGGGTTTTTATTGAAGCATTTGAATATTCAAAAGAAAAAACTTTAATTCGTGAAAGGTCCGGAGGAAGGTCACAAATCTGAATGGTCTCTTCATTGGTCATTGCAACAGCACGTTCCACAATGTTTTCAAGTTCCCGCACATTACCGGGATAATCATAATTTACAAGTAGTTTCATCGTTTGATCTGAAAATCCCCTAATTTTTTTATTGGTTTTTTTATTGGCGCGGTTAATAAAAAAATTGGCAAGAAGGGGAATATCTTTTCTACGATTTCTCAGCGGAGGGATTTTGATTGAAATTACATTCAATCGGTAATATAAATCTTCCCGGAATAACCTTGCATCGATTGCCTTTTTTAAATCCTTATTTGTAGCTGCAATAATACGGATATCAATAGGAACAGGCTTATTTCCCCCAACCCGAATTACCTCCTGTTCCTGAATTGCCCTTAAAAGTTTGATCTGCATACTAAGCGGCATCATACCAATTTCATCAAAAAATAACGTCCCCCCGCTTGCTGCTTCCAGTAAGCCGGCTTTTTGGGAAGTGGCACCAGTAAAGGCGCCTTTCTCATGACCGAAAAGCTCATTGGCTAAAAGATCCTCAGCAAAGCCGCCACAATTGATGCCCATAAACCTTTGTTTACTGCGATTGCTATGATAGTGGATAAGGGCGGCGACAAGTTCCTTTCCTGTACCGGATTCACCAGTTACAAGAATATTACAGTCCGTTTTGGCGATTTGCCTTATCAGTTTAACAACTTCCAGTATTTCACGGCTTTCACCAATTAATAGAGGCTCTGCCGGGTAGTCATTCATATTTTGCTTAAATTTTTCCAACTGTTTTCGCAGATCAGCTTTCTCGACCACCTGACGCACTAAATGTCTGATATCTTCCGAACGGAAAGGCTTTTCTAAGTAATAAAATGCGCCTTTTTTCATTGCCTCTACGGATGTGCTGATTGATGCATATCCTGTGATAACGACTACTTCAATATGGGGGTAATTAAGCTTGACCCGTAAAAGCAGATCAAGTCCGTCCATTTCTTCCATTACCATGTCTGTTATTACCAAATCGAAATGAGTTTTGGACAGAAGGGAAAGGGCATTAAAACCACTTTTTGCACTTGAAACATAATAACCTTCTTTGTAAAGAAGCCTTGAAAGACTCTTGCGCGCTATTTCATCGTCATCAACGATCAGTATTCTCGCCTTTTCCATGTGTTCAATGCTTAAAGATCAAATGAAACAAAAAATGGAATATAAAAGATGCCTTCCTTATTGCCCTTATAGTAGCAGGAGTTGGCAATGCTGTAAAAAAATATGACTATATCTTTTTTCAGGCATTTTAATTGAGTTAGCGATAAAAGTTGTAATTTCTAAAAAATCTTTCTTATCTTTTTAACAATATCCTGCTGTCTGCAACAACACATCCATTCCCTTCGGGATATACAATAAGGGGATTTATATCCATTTCAGCTATCTCCGGATGGTTGGTAATCATCTGGGAAACCCTTAAGATACATTCTTTTATCGATTCAATATCAGATGGAGCTCTGCCGCGAACACCTTTTAAAATTTTATAAGTTTTGATTGTTTTAATCATTAACTCGGCGCTGATCTCCCACATTGGGGCAATGCGAAAGGTAACATCCTTAATCGCCTCTACAAAAGTTCCTCCCAGTCCAAACATACACATGGGACCAAACTTCGGATCCCTGTGGGCTCCGATAATAACCTCTACACCCCCTCTGGCCATGGCTTCAATCATAACACCACTTATTTTCGCCCCCGGCATATATTTTAAAGCATTTTCTAAAATTTCATCATAAGCACTCTTTGCCTCTTCTTCAGTTTTTATCTTTAATTTGACCCCGCCTGCATCAAATTTATGAATTATATCAGGGGAGGATATTTTCATTGCCACAGGCAATCCAACGTGGTCAAGTGCTTTTTTTAATTCTTCTTTTTTCCTTACCAAAAAACTTTTAAGCAGGGGAAATCCGTAACAGCTCAGGATTTCATTTGCCTCAATTTCCGACAGATAATATCTATCTTTACCCCTCAGTTTTTCTTTAATTTTTTCCGCCGCGACTTTTATATCTACAGGATAATTCTTTATTTCTCTTTTTTTCAATCCTAATAAAAAGTTAAAACGTACCATGGAAGCCATGGTTCTTGCAGCCCGCTCAGGAAATATATAATTTGGAATACCATTCTTTTCCAGATATTTTATTCCATCCGAAACATCGACTATTCCCATAAAAGCACACAACACAGGCTTTATAACACCTTTTATGGCCCTTGGAACAACTTTTGCCGTCTCTATTATATTTGTCATCTCCTGTGGTGTCAGGATAATAATGGCTCCATGGACATTTTCATCATTAATAACCGCTTTTATTGCCGCTTCATATCTTTCGTAGCTGGCATCACCAATAATATCAACGGGATTTTTTATATTAGCGGTCCGGGGAAGGCATTTTCTTAATTCATCCAGGGTATTTTCTTTAAAGGTCGCAAGTTTAAGGCCATGGCGTATTGCAGAATCGGTTGTCATAATTCCAGGTCCTCCGGCATTTGTTATAATAGCTATTCTATTACTTTTGGGCAATGGCTGGGTTGCATATGCCACAGCATAATTAAAAAATTCATTGAATCCTTCCACCCTCTGAATTCCGCTCTGAAAAAAAACAGCATCATAAGCGAAATCGGAACCGGCAAGGGAACCCGTATGGGAAGATGCAGCCTTTGCTCCCTCTTCAGAGCGGCCGGATTTAATTGCGAACATAGGCTTTTTTGATTTCCATGTAATCTCCCGGGCAATCTCGATAAATTTCCTCCCATCGGTTATATCCTCAAGGTACATCAAAATCACGCTGGTCTGGCTGTCCCCTTTAAAATATCCAAGCAGGTCAATTTCATTTACATCCGCTTTATTGCCGAAACTGATCACCTTTGAAAAACCTATATGCCTTCCCGCGGCAAAATCAAGCACTGCCGTACAAAGGGCCCCCGACTGAGATATGAAGGCTATATTTCCCGGTTGGGGCATACGCCTTGCAAAACTCGCATTCATCCTCACCCCGGACTCTGTATTTATAATCCCAAGACAATTTGGACCTACCAGACGGATACCCTTTTCCTCCGCAAGGGCTTTTAATCTTCTTTCCCTTTCCACCCCTTCCCCTCCGATTTCCTTGAATCCGGCCGAAATTATTACGACACCCTTTACACCTTTTACGGCTGCTTCTTCTACAACCTGTTCCGTTACATTCGCAGGAACAATAATAACCGCCATGTCAACTGGATCAGGGACATCAAGGAGGGATGGGTAAGCTTTAACGCTTTTTACATATTGAGCCCCAGGATTGACGGGATAAAGCACGCCCTTATATCCGTTGTACAAAATATTGGAAAATACGGCATGACCAACGCTGCCCTCTCTATTCGTGGCCCCAACAACTGCTATTGATTTGGGCCCGATTATTGAATTGATTGATTTGTTATCCATTAATTCCAAACTTTTCTAAGTCAAATGTTCAGACAAAAGTTTATGGAAATCCGTTTTCATTGATCATGAAAAAAATTTAACCTGATAGTATAGGAATTTCCTTCTGTCGGCTTATAAATATCCCTCAAAGGGTTGGGGTTGCGCAACTCGTTTCGGTACTCAGGTTTAGTAAACAGCCGGCTTAAGCCTGCTGTTGTTAAAGAACAACGTAACCGATAGACCATAGACGTTATCTTGAAATAGTTATTGTGCATTCCGGTTTGCGAAAAATTTTAACCGACAACCGATCCCTGTTAACCATTACATTTTTGTAAATTTATAGTTACTATTCAGGCATTTAGGCTAAAGACTGAAGAATATCAATCATCTCCTCAAGGCTTTAATTAAGCCATTCAAGACCCTTTCATTTTCGACGATCTTTGCTTCAATAAGGGACAAATCATAGTTGCACAAGGACCCAAAACTCTTTCACAATGATTTCTCCCTAAAAGCCTTCTACCTTCAGTCTATCCACCTGAGCAGTCACAATTTATATAAACTTTTTTATTTTG
>JAXHUS010000114.1:0-3049 GCA_034189305.1 Thermodesulfobacteriota bacterium
TTTTTATTTTATGCAGTGGAAGTCTGTAAAAGCTTTCTATAACCTGTTCAAAATAACCTGAGGCAAGGCTGAATTCTTTTTTCTTTGTATAGCAAAGGATATAATAGATTTTATCTTCCATATTAATAAAAGCAGCCTTAACCTGAATTTGTCCCAGGACATAATGACTTCCTTTATAATCTCCAATAAATGCCGGAAGGGCGTTTATTTCTGTCTCTTCACCAGAAATTAAACTTAATTTTAATCTTTTTGCAATCTTTTTGGCTATTTCACCCGTTTTGTTATACTTGTCCAGGGGGTGGAAAGTCACCTGAATAAAAAAATCCCGGGTTTCATGCTTTGCCCAGATTTCAAAACTTCTGTTTTCTATCTCCCATTCCTCTGGAAATGAAATAGAAAAATGCAATCCAGGATGTTTAAAAGTACCATCAATTATTATGCCGTCTTCGGGATTATCACCAAAAATGAGATTCTCAATATGTTTTTTATATTCTGTATCTCCAGTCTTTAAATCAGTATATTTTGCAGTATTGTAAATTTTTGCCTTTTCCTCAGGGAGAAAGGATGAAATTTTATGAAACAAAATATCCTTTTTTGCATTTTTACCGCCTGATTCTTTAATTAAACTTAAGGTCTTTAAGACACATTTAACGGCATCCGGGCTATATCCTGCCTTTAACATATACTTTCTGCTTAAACTAATCGCTTCCAGTTCAGACTCTCTTCCATAGCCTTTTGAAATTCCTTCAAAAATTACACATGCAAGGTCAAAATCCTTAAATTCAGAAAAAAAGATGGAGATAAGACCTTTAGCAAATCCGGAATTATTCTCCTGTGTATATTTTTTTATCCCATGGCGGGCATTTATATGTCCGACTTCGTACCCCAGAATATATGCAAGTTCCGCTTCGCTATTTAAAAAGCACAGCAGACCCCTTGTAATATACACATAACCTCCGGGTAAGGAAAAGGAATTAATGTCCGAAGAATTCAGAACTTTGAAACGATAAGTCAATTGAGGTCGGTCGGAAACTCCGGCTAAACTCTGTCCGATACTGTTTATATAGTCCTGTAATTTTAATGATTGATAATAACCGTAATGATCTAAAACAATTTTATCAAGTCTTTTTCCTAAAGAAATTTCCTCCTCTTCGCTAATGAACAAGCCTGCTTCTTTTTTCTTTGCCGGACCTGCCGCAGCACAGGCAATAAAACACAGGAGCAATAGTGTAAGAAAGCTTATTCTAAGGTTCATTTTTTGATAACATTTTTTTATAATACGCAACAGTCTTTGCAATTCCTTCTTTCAGTATTACTTTTGGCTGCCACCCTAATTCTTTTTTAATATACATAGCATCCAGGGCAATCCGATCCAATTCCCCAGGTCTTTTACTTCCATAGATTGGTTTTGTATTAACCCCTAGAGCCTCTTTTATAGAATAATAAATCTTTTTATCGGTAATTTCCAAACCCCACCCCAGGTTAAATATCCTTCCATTCTTATTAAAATCCATTACTAAAAGATTTGCCTCAATTACATCATCTACATATAAATAATCGCGAGTTTTATTCCCATCACCAAAAATTGTGGGAGTAGCACCTTGAAGTAGTTGTCTTGAAAAAATTGCAATTACCCCCGCCTCTCCGTTGGGATTCTGTCTTGGTCCATAAACATTTGAATAACGCAAAATTATATATTGAAGACCATAATTTTCATTATAGAGATATAGATATTTTTCACCAAAATATTTATGAAGTCCATAAATGGAAAGGGGATTGATTGGATGTTGCTCATTTACCGGTATACGCTGCGGTTCCCCATATACAGCGCCGCCTGTAGAGCTGAATATGATCTTCTTCACCCCATAATTTCTGCAACACTCAAGAATATTTAGTGTGCCGCGAATATTTACATCATTATCAAGAAAGGGGTTTTCCATGGATTTTGTAACACTTGCCTGTGCCGCATGATGGCTTACTATCTCAGGTTGTTCTTCTTTAAATATCTGTGCAAGTTTTTCATCCCGTATATCCATCTTATAAAAAACCGCTTTAGAATTAACATGCTCAATCCTTCCTAAAGAAAGGTTATCAATTACTACTACTGTATGGCCGTCATTTATCAATCTATCTACAAGGTGAGAACCTATAAATCCGGCTCCTCCGGTAACAAGAATTTTCATAATATCCTACAGAATATTATCCCAAAAAATGCGTTTGCATTTTTTGGGCAATGCAAAATGTAAAAGACAAAAAAAAATGGGGAAATTTGATTTAACTTTTTTATTCTTTGCTATTTATTTTGCATTTTGCAATTTGAATTTTTAATTTACTAAAAATTGCTACTGCAATTTTTGTGATAAATAATAGAATATCATTAATTGCTTTATTTTAACACCATGTTTTAACCCAAATTTATTTACAAACTCTTCATTCTGACTTCTCATTTTACTTGAAAGTCCCTTTTGCGGGGTCAGAAAACTCCGCCTATCGATAAGGGGGACATTCCTATCCCCTTTGATTTTCAGTCTCCTTTGCAACCTTTGGTCATGAATGTTGCACATTAAATATCCATTAAATTTACTGTCTTTTGCTGCTGTTTTATGGGAACCGAACACCGTGAAATTTGATAATGTGATTTTTATAAAGTATTATTTTCGGTTTATTACTTTATATAATGTTTTACTCAGTTGATGTATCTTATACGGCTTGGTGATAATACCACTGAAACCATTCTTAGTGGTGTCTTCCATTATCGGATCATTGGAATAACCACTTGAAACAATTGCTTTAATTTCGGGGTCAAATTCAAGTAATTCATGAATGACTTCTTTGCCCCCCATACCTCCTGGTATGGTCAGGTCCATAATAACTGCATCAAAAGATAGTCCGGAACCTTTAGCTTTTTTATATAAATCTATGGTTTCATGACCATTTGTTGCAAATTCAACATCATATCCGATATGAGTCAACATCTTACCGGCAATTTCTCTGACCATCTCCTCATCATCCATTACTAAAATCCTTCCCTGGCCGGTAATAAGGATTT
>JAXHUS010000115.1:0-4825 GCA_034189305.1 Thermodesulfobacteriota bacterium
ATGTCTGCAAAGGCTTTACTGGACACAAATCCAAAACCGGATGAGGATGAAATAAAGAAGGCAATTTCAGGGAATCTCTGCCGATGTACGGGATATGTAAAGATAATTGATGCAATTAAAGCTGCGGCGGAAAAAGAGGCATAAAGATGAATGAGAAGCAATATTAAGGTAAAGAATAAGAAAGGAGAGAGCAAGATGCGATTACCAAGATTTGAGTATTCGGCTCCTAAAACAATAGACGAGGCAGTGGCCATACTTTCCGAAAAGAGAGAAGATGCGAAGATTATTGCCGGTGGCACCGACATTCTGGTTAACATGAAGCACAGGATGGTAACTCCCAAACACCTTGTCAGTTTAAAAGAGATAAAGGCCCTTGAATACATAAAAAACGGAAAAGGGGATATAAGGATAGGGGCGTTAACCACCTTACATTCCATAGAAGGGTCGAAAATAATAAGAGAAAGGCTTCCGGCGCTGGCAGAGGCAGCAGATAGTGTTGGGGCTCCCCAGCATCGTTATTCGGGAACCCTTGGAGGGAACATATGCCTTGATACAAGGTGCTGGTATTACAACCAGTCCCATTTCTGGAGGAAGTGCAGACCTGTTTGTTACAAATTAGGGGGTGAAGAAAATAATTGTCAGGGATTTGGAGTGTGGGACGGATTTCCCTCACCAAAGGGGAATGTATGCTATGCGGTATACAGCGGAGATACAGCTCCTTCATTAATAGCCCTTGGAGCGGAGTTAAAGATTAACGGACATGAAGGAGAAAGGGTGGTGCCGTTAAAGGAACTATTTACAGGGGACGGGAAAAAGCCTTTAAGTCTTGATGCAGGTGACATTTTAACGGAAGTCATTATACCAACCTCCCCGCCTTACAGCAGCGGTGTCTACCTGAAACTGAGGTGGAGGGAGGCGATAGATTTTCCCCTTGTAGGGGTTGGGGTAAACATTTCCCTTGATTCGAAAGATGGGGTATGTGAGGGTGCAAGTGTGGTTGTTGGAGCCGTTGCTTCAAATCCGATTAAGGTGGCAATTGCCGAAGATATTCTTTTCGACAAAAAGATTACGGATAAGGAGATAGAAGAAGTGAGTCAGGCTGCTTATGATGAGGTAAATCCCCTTCCCAATATTGGCAGCTGTTCTTCCGAATACAGGAAGAAGATGGTTAAAGTCCTTACAAGAAGGGCTATTAATAAAGCATTACAAAATATAAAATCGGCATAACTAATTAATTTTTAGAAAGGAGGTTAAATTGAGAAAATTTATATTAATTTTATTAATCTTTATATTCACACCTGCTTTATTCCATGCCCGGGAAAATAACATTAAACCCGGGGTAGTTATCAACAAAGAGAACTGCAAAAAATATCTTCAAGAACTCAAAAGTTTAATGATCCCTGCTGATTTTAAAATAGTAAAAAACGGACTTGAAAATGGATGGATAACAGTTCCGGTTGTAGAAAAAAAGAAATACCCAATTCCAAAACAGTATGGATTATCTACTGCCAAATATAACAGCAAATGCCGTATAGGCCAGAGGAATGAGCTTATGGGTTGGGTAGCGGGCCTTCCCTTTTTGAATCCAAAAAACGGGATTGAACTTGCATGGAATGTTCAAAGAAGGGGGCAGACAACCGATCAAATGTCTTTCTATGGCAATGAAGATTACCACAGTAAGAAGGGAATGGAAACAGGAGATGCGGAAAGACATATTCGTTTCCATCTTTATAATCTTTACTATCTTGGAAGACATACAGTCCCCCCTATACCAGAGATTTCAGGAAATGACGATCTTATCCGTCTAAAAGAATCCATATTGATGCTTGAGCCTTTCGATGTTAAAGGATTTACTATGATAAGAATTTCTTATGATTCTATCGACAAATTAGATGATGTATTCAGTTATGTCCCTGCCATAAGAAGGCTTAGAAGACTTACTGGTTCTGATGTAACCGACCCTATGCTTGGAGGTGATAATACATATGATGATTTTGAGGTGATACGACAGAAGATAAATCCCAAAATGACCTTTAACATTTCAGGAATAAGGAATTTTCTTGTTCCGAGACATTATACTGAAAAACCTCCCAAACCATTTGTAAAACATAATTGTTATCAGATGGAATGGGAAATCAGGCCTCTATGGATACTGAAATATAATATAAATGATCCTTCATATGCCTATAGCAAGAGGATAATCTATGTAGAAAAAGAGATACCAAATGCAGACCTTTACGGTGGTGAATGTTATGATCAGAAAGGCAGATTCTGGAGAAGTTGCGGCATGATTTCAGTAGCTAAGGATCCTAAAACATTTGATGGGAATTGCTGGTATGGATGCCTTTTTATGGATCATATGTCTTCCCATTCTACCCTTTTAGATATGGACCCTATATTTGCGGATCCAAAGGCAACACCAAAGGCATTTACTATCAGACACCTTTTAAAGGAATCCAGATAGATAAACACACTATCATAATTCATTGAGGGAACAAAAAAGTGTTCTTACTTTTTGACTCATTATATTTCTTTACAAATTCTATTTTAAAGACACAGGATAAAGTCCGGTATGGGAAATTAACAAAGAACATTTAAAAGTAACTTTTTGGAGGGAAAAAATGAATGAAGAATACGCAGTAATTGGAAAAAGTGCACCTTTAGTAGATGCTAAAGTCAAAATAACGGGGAGTGCAAAATATGCAAGTGATATGACAATGTCCGGAATGCTCTATGGCAAAATATTAAGGAGCCCATACCCCCATGCTAAAATTCTCAATATTGATACAAGTAAAGCAAAGGCACTACATGGTGTAAAGGCTGTTATTACTGGAAATGATACTGCTAAAGTAAAATATGGGATTATAGAAAAAGCGCCGTGGACTATGAATGAATGTATTCTCACTTTTGATAAAGCCCGGTATATAGGTGATGAGTTAGCAGCAGTTGCTGCAATAAGTGAAGACATAGCAGAGGAAGCATTAGATTTAATTGAAGTTGAATATGAGGAACTTCCCGGAGTTTTCGATCCGGAAGAAGCAATGGAGCCTGATGCGCCTAAAATTCATGAGGACAGGAGGGGGAATATAAGCGCCAGGGCATTCTGGGAAATTGGCAAAGTGGATGAGGTATTAAAGGAAGCTTATTATGTAGCAGAAGACAAATTTCAAACCCATTTAGTTATTCATGCGCCTATGGAACCTCATGTTACACTGGCAAACTTTGATTCGTCGGGCAAACTGACGGTGTGGTCTTCCACTCAGGTCCCGTATTACTTAAAACGAGGTCTTGCAAGAACCCTTGTTATGCCTGAAGGAAAAATAAGGGTAATTAAGCCTCACGTTGGCGGAGGGTTTGGGGGTAAATGGGAGATGCTTGCCCTTGATTTTTGCGCCTCTCTTCTTTCAATAAAGACCGGTCTTCCGGTAAAAATAGCGTATACCAGGGAAGAGGAATTTATAGGAACCCACAGAAAGCATCCTCAGATTATGTGGCTTAAGACCGGAGTTACAAAAGACGGAAAGATACTGGTTAGAGATTCCCGTATTATCCTGGACGGCGGGGCATATAATTCCTGTGGGCCTATAACTACCCATCTTTCCGGACTCTTCCAGGCGATGCCTTACAAAACCCCGGCTTTCAGGTATGAAGGGTTAAGGGTTTTTACCAACAAGGCTCCTTGTGGTGCAATGCGGGGTCATGGGGGAACCCAACCTCATATGGCTATGGATGTTCAGCTTGATAAAATAGCAGAAGAGATTGGAATAGACCCTGTGGAACTCAGACTAAAAAATTCTCTTGAATCCGGCGAGACAACTATTGTAGGTTATACGGCCCAGAGTTGCGGTCTAAAGGAGTGCCTTGAAAAAGGAGCGGAAGCTTTTTCATGGAAGGAAAAAAGGGGTAAATTAAAGAAGGAAAATAGAGGAATCGGGATTGGGAGTAACGGTTTTATATCCGGAGAGCAAGTTCATCTTACTATTTCCCCTGAGGCCTATTCTGCCGCCACTATAAAACTTATTGAAGATGGAACCGCAATACTATTTACAGGAGCTTCGGATATAGGACAGGGGTCCAATACCACATTATCAATGATAGCGGCAGAAGAAATGGGTGTAACCCTGGAGGATATAAAGATAGTCAGCGCGGATACCGACTTAACCCCTGTGGATATGGGAAGTTACTCCAGTAGAGTCACCCTTTTTGCCGGGAATGCCGTTAAGGCAGCGGCAAAGGAAATTAAAGAGAAACTTTTGAATGTTGCCGCTGATAAGCTGGAGGCAAATGTTTTAGATCTTGAGGCCAAAAACAGAAAAATTTATGTTAAGGGAAGTCCTGAAAAGGGTATTGGAATTCCTGAAGTTATTTCCATCACTCAAAAACTTCAGGATGGAAAACCCCTGGTTGCAACGGGCATTTACACCCCTTCCGGGATAAACCTTGAGGAGGCATCAAAAGAAGTAAGCAAAGAAGGATTTATAAAATATATGGCAAAAACTCCTTTATCCCCAACAGCAAGTTTTGGGGCGCATTTTGCCGAGGTGAAAATTGACAGGGAGACCGGGAAACTTAATATATTAAGATTTCTTGCAACCCATGATTGCGGGTTTGCAATCAATCCCATGGCCGTTGAAGGACAGCTCGAAGGTTCTGTTCACATGGGTTTAGGTTATGTATTAAGTGAAGAAATGGTGCTGGATAAAGGCCTTGTCCTTAACCCCTCTTTTTTAAATTATAGAATATTGACTTCAATGGATATGCCCCATGTTGAGACAATCACTGTGGAACCAGTTGACCCTCAGGGGCCCTTCGGCGCAAAGGAGGC
>JAXHUS010000116.1:0-3223 GCA_034189305.1 Thermodesulfobacteriota bacterium
TTTAAATAGTATATTGCTAAAGGATAAATATGAATATGAATATCCCTGATCCTAAAGAGTTGGAAAAGGAATTAAATCAATATCTTCACAATAAATACGGAGAACAGGTAAAATTGGGAGTCGCCCCTTTATCTTTTCCCTCTCCCCGGTCGGATAAGTTCGAAGATGAGAAAAAAGATAAAAGCAAAATAATCTCAAAAATTAAATTCGATTTAAAACCTGAAGAACTGGAAGCATACCTTAATAATTATGTGGTTAAACAAGAAGAGGCAAAGGGAATACTGGCAACTAAAATTTGCACCCATTTTAATCGAATACAATATTGGGAAGAAAACAAAAACATTTTAAAACCTTCCGGAGTCGGCTACATAAAAAATAACATTCTAATGATCGGACCAACAGGAGTGGGTAAAACCTATTTAATAAAACTGATTGCTGAAAAAATTGGCGTGCCTTTTGTTAAAGGGGATGCCACCAAATTCAGTGAAACCGGTTATGTTGGGGGTGATGTAGAAGATATGGTCAGGGATCTGATGGCGGAGGCCAATGACGATATAGAATATGCCCAATACGGTATTGTTTATCTGGATGAAATAGATAAAATAGCCTCTTCACAAAATCTTGTAGGTCCTGATGTTTCCCGTACAGGGGTACAAAGGGCACTTCTCAAACTCATGGAGGAAACAGAGGTAAATCTCAAAGTTCCCCATGATTTTGTTTCCCAGATGGAAGCCTTTGAAAATTATAGAAGAACAGGAAAACGGGAAAAAAGGGTTGTTAATACGGCAAATATTTTATTTATTATGAGCGGGGCATTTAATGAGCTGGAAAAAATTATCGAAAAGAGAATTAACAGTCAGGGCATTGGTTTCATTTCCAGAGACACCTTTTCAAAAAGAGAAGAATTCGATTATTTCAAATATGTTAAATCCGAAGATTTTATTAAATATGGTTTTGAATCGGAATTTATCGGACGACTGCCCGTTATTGTAACATTGGATGAACTGGATGGGGATGACCTTTATAAAATTTTAAAAAATCCCAACAATCCCATTATAAAGGGTAAAAAAATGGATTTTAAAGCGTATGGAATCGATCTGAAGTTTAAAGATCAAGCCCTGTATTCCATAGCCTTAAACGCCCATCAAGAAAAAACAGGGGCAAGGGGACTTGTAAGCGCTGTTGAAAAGGTATTATTAAAATTTGAAAAAAGACTTCCTTCAACTTCAATAAACCATCTTGTAGTAACGGAGGAAATGGTAAAAAATCCTCAAGATGAATTAAACAAGATTTTAAGTAATCAAAAACAATATAATCAGAATGACCTCTATCAATTAATGCAAAGGGAAGAAAGGGGAAAATTAAGGACATATATTAAAGAAAGGGAAAAAGATTTTGCCATTCAGTTTCAAGAAGAGCTAACTGAAGAATTGATTGATTTAATAACGGATATGGCATTAGAAAGCGGAGGTGGGATTGATGAAATTTATCAGGAGATAAAAAGGGAACAAAAAGAGATTCTAAATTTTGAAGAAACTTTTTATAGCCGTAATCATATAAAACTGAGATTCGGTCACACAGCGGTTATAGCCATTATTAAAAAGGCTTTTAAAGAGAACTCGGATCCCTATCAAATTTGTGAAAGGACTTTTAAAAATTATGAACTGGGGCTGAAGCTGATTAAAGATCAGCTCAAGGATAAAATAATCCAGGTGGAAGAAGAGGCATTGGATAATCCTGATGAATATTTAAACCGTATGATCCGTAGTACTTATCAATAAAATTTTTAATAATTAATGAAGTATGTCGTCTAAAGATTACTATAAAATCCTTGGTGTAAATAAAAAGGCAAACAAGGAAGAAATAAAAAAGGCGTATAAAAAACTTGCCCTTAAATATCATCCGGACCGGAATCCTGAAAATAAGGAAGCCGAAGAAAAATTTAAGGAAATTAGTGAAGCGTATGCCGTTTTAAGCGATGATGAAAAACGAAAACAGTATGACCATTTTGGTTCGACAAAATTTCACCAGCATTTCTCAAAGGAAGATATTTTTAGCGGGTCTGATTTAGCGGATCTCTTTAAGGATTTAGGATTTGCCGGCGGTGGTGATGATATTTTCTCAAAAATTTTTGGCAAAGGTTACAGGAGATCTTCACGATCCAAAGGCCAAACCTTCTACGGAAGCCCGGGCCATGGGGATTTTAATTATCAGGATATTTTTTCAGGTCAACCCTTTAACCAGCCCCATAGACCGCAAGAAAGGCGGGGCAAAGATTTACAGAGCGACCTCTTTGTTACCATAGAGGATGTTGTAAAGGGGGCTGAGAAGAGGTTAAGCTATTTTTCAGGGGGGAGAAAAAAGGAAATAACAGTAAAAATTCCCCCTGGAATAGAAAACGGAAAAAAGTTGAGACTGGCGGGGCAGGGAGAAGGGGGACAGTCCGGTCTGCCTCCCGGAGACCTGTACTGTAAAATTATTATTCAGGATCACCCCTTTTTTAAAAGAGATGAGAATAACCTTATTATTGAAAAAGAGATAAATTTTTCCCAGGCCGTTCTGGGAACAACAATGGAAGTAGACACACTGGATGGAACAAAAAAAATTAAAGTCCCGCCCGGAACCAGAGCCAATACAAAAATAAGGCTTAAAGGTTTTGGCGTGCCTTTTTTCGGCAAAACGGGTAGAGGGGATCTTTATGTTAAAATAAATATTCGCGTGCCAAAAGATTTAAATGAGGAACAGAGGAAACTAATAGAAGATTTAGCCAGATCCGGTATATAGGACTGGAATTTTCCAAAACTTCATCCCTTAGTAATTCCAATAAAAAAGTGAAATCCTTCCAAACCCTCCCTAAGCCGGGATTTTGTTTAGTTTTATTTTGATATCCGATGAAAATTCAGGTTAAAGTTTTTTTTTAAACAACCGAATAAATAATCAATATTTATTTGACAATATTTATCTTAAAGGAGCTTATCCATATGATTGTTCCATGGTTCAATACAAGAATAGCATCCATTATACCGTATTTATCAGGAGGAACCTTCTGTATAATGTTTTTATTATCAATGATGACCGTTTGCCGGGCTGATTACCCCTCAATGGAGATCCTGGATACCGACTCGGCGGAACGGGTCGATGTTTTCGAGACCGACGATGGGCTGCGGCTGTCCATCGGACGCTGGGGCGCGCCGCAGCGTGGAAGTGTGATCCTGCTGCATGG
>JAXHUS010000117.1:0-5074 GCA_034189305.1 Thermodesulfobacteriota bacterium
GTCAACGATAACGGGCTTTCGCTGACGGTAAACGCCGTTGCCGTCATCGACCTGGAGGGCGACATGATCTACGTCAACCGCTCGTTCCTCCAGATGTGGGGGTACTACAGCGACAAGGATATGGACAGGGATATAGTAAATACCTGGTTGGAGTGGGCAGTTACAGCATCAACCCTGAGATATCTGAACCGCTATCTTCAAATTCATTCCGGGGGAGTGGTAAAAGATGGTAAGGCAATGATATTCATCGGGGAATCAGGGGCAGGGAAAACAAGCCTGCTTATTGGTTTATCCATGATGGGACTTAGTCTATTATCAGATGATATTAACCTTCTTGATAAGGATTGCCACTCTATTATCCCTTATCCTCGGAATTTTTTAATCAAGGAAGATATTATAAACCATATCCCTCAAATCGTGCCTTTTTTGAATAAAACAAAGGGTCATTTCCAATCAGGGAAGGGAAAGGTCTGGTATCTTGATCCCTTTTTGCTGGGTTCGGGATTGTACTTCAAGCCTTCAACCCCGTCTGAGATAATAATCTTGGAACGCAGCAAAACACCTGAAACAGATATATGGGAAGCAAGCAAGGCGGAAATGGCAATACCTTTATTAAAGGCTGTCTTCAATCCTGTTTCCAAAGAAAGTGATATAATGAAATTCCTTCCTCTTCTTTTAAGGGAGGTGAAATGCTACAGAATAAGTATAGGATCTCTGAAGGAGGGTGTAAACAAGATAATTAACCTTTTGGACCGGAGGAGATAAAAAATGGAAAAGGAAGGAAAGTATATTAAGACGATACGAGAGAAGAGGGGGGAAGCCACTGAATTTGATAAGTTTAAACTATTGGAAGAAATAGAGCCGTCCAGAAGGGAATTTATCAAGAAACTTCTTCTGACTACAACCTTTTCTATCCCTGTAGTACAATCATTTTCCCTCAAAGAAACAATGGGCAGGCCATTTCCTTCAGAACCTCCACCGCCCTCGCCTTTCAGGCTTCCCAGAAAATCCGAGCCTCCGGATGAACAGAGGCCCTTTAAACGATCCAGGTTGATAAAAAATAAATAAAGAAAGAATTTTTAAAGGGAAGTAGTTTTTAGATCATTAGAAGAAAATGGCCAAATAAGAAAAGCATGTCCTTAAAAACGTTTTTTTGCCAGCTTTTTACAATATTTATCTTCTTTTCGGGCACGGCAATGTCGGATGACTATTATGTTGACCCTTCCGGGGACAATTCAAATTCCGGGACAACACTCTGTGAGCCCTGGAAGACCATAACCTATGCCCTATCCCGGGCAACCGGAACTGCAGGAAATCAGGCAATAATTCATGTTGCAGAAGGGACATATTCCACAGGGGAGACTTTTCCCATAAGGATGAAGGATTATGTCAATCTCTTGGGAGCGGGGGCTGATGAGACTGTAATTGATGCATCGGGTAACTCAACCAGTGTTATCTTATTTTGGGGGGTGGGAGATTCCATAATTGAAGGTTTTACAATTCAAGAGGGAAGGGGATACCGATATGGTAACAGGCGATATGGAGGAGGTATACTTTCTGTTAATTCATCCCCTACTATTAGACGGAATACACTATACAGAAACAGGGCTCAGTGGGGCGGCGGAATATACATGTTAAATTCTTATCCCATTATTGAAGATAATATTTTAACTGAAAATATAGCTTCTGTCGGCGGTGCGATTTTTGGTGAAGGCAATTCAACATACAAGATAAATAATAATACAATCGCAAATAATGAAAGTAGAAACCCTTATCCTGTAATAATTTTTAGAGGGGGTTCATATTCTATTTTTAAAAACAACCTGATTAATAATAATATTGGCGGGGCTATGCTTTTTGCAGACTCACGGGCTGATATCGGAAATAACACTATTGCATACAATTCAAGCAATAGTAAAGATTATGCAGATGGAATAACCTCAATTAATAGTGTTATGCAGATAGCAAACTGCATCATATGGAATAATGGGGATGATCTTCTGGGTTGTGATGGAAGGGTATGGTATTCAGACATCGAGGATGGCGATTCAGGAGCGGGGAATATCAGTGCAGATCCTCAATTTGTCGGTGGCAGTCCCTTTGACTATCATTTGAGTTATGGTTCTCCCTGTATTGATACGGGCCTTGATATAGGGTGGCGCTACTGGGGAGGAAATCCAGATATGGGAGCTTTTGAATATCAAGAACCCATCAAGGTAACATCTAATGGGGTTCCCCGCATGAGGTATGTCCTGGGTTGTATTCCCGTTCATCCAGTGGAAGGCACTCCTGTAGGTGATCCGGCCGAGATTATAGGTGACGATCTGGGAGGCGCAAACGAATACGAGAATTTATGGCGAATATCCCGCTGGGATATAAATGATCAAGCTTACCACCGCTATGACGAAGTTGATGACCCTGATGTCCCGCCGGTTGCTCCTGGAATATCTTACTGGGTAATTCAGGATTATATGAGTTCTCCTGACCCAACTGTGGGGGCCGTAGGTTATGATCTTGTAGAAGGTTGGAGTAAAAAGTCATATTACTGTATTGCCCTTGACCCTCCTCAGTGTGGAAAGAGATCTGTTATCCAGACAGGAAACCCATTTAATTTCCCCATTGTCTGGGGTGATAATTATATCTTCAACGGGGTAGAAAGTTTGAGCATCGAAAACGCAGCAAATACTGGGTGGTTAAATTCTTATTATGCTTACACCTGGAATGGTAATGAGTACATCCCTGTCGATCTTACCGGAACAATCAACTCATGGCAGGGCTTCTGGGTGGAAATCCTGATACCCAATATGAAACTTTGTTTCGTCCCGGTCCAGGCTAAAACATTGGTTGAATCATCGGCTACAGGAGGCAAAAAAAATTTTACCGAGGACTCATGGTTTCTCGAGCTATCCGTTACATCCGTCTCAGGAGAATATAAGGATACCTATAATGGCGTCGGGATTAAACCTGAAGCCAGGATGAGATTGGATATTTATGATGCCCTGGAATTTACTCCCCCTCTTGAAAATTATGTCCAGCTCTATTTCCCCCATGATAATCCGTCTGATATTTTAAATTACTGGCCGAAAAGTCCGTACAAATATACCTATGACTATCATAATTCAAAGGGAAGCTTTCAGCTATGGAAGTTTGAAGTATATAGCACCATTAATAATACCGATTTTATGCTTACATTGCCCAATATATCTTCCATACCTGATTCTTTTGAGATCTTATTGCAGGATGAAGACAAAGCAACTAAGGTAGACCTCCGCCAGGAAGGAAAGTATAATTTTAATTCAGAAAATGGAATACGTCATTTTTTGCTTATATCCAAAAGAAAAAAATGAATCCAGGTATAAGTTTTTGCATGATAGTGAAGAACGAGGAAGATTTTCTTCCGGGCTGCCTTGCAAGTGTCAGGGATGTGGCGGATGAAATAGTAATAGTTGATACCGGGTCAGGGGATAGGACGATAGAAATTGCAAAGAAGTTTGGTGCGAGGATATATAAATTCCCCTGGGATAATAATTTTTCCCATGCGAGAAATAAATCCTTACGGTATGCTATTGGAGAATGGATTTTTATCCTTGATGCCGACGAAAGACTATCAAAAGAGAGTAGACCCATTGTAAAAAAAATTATAGACAATCCTTCAAAACAGGCTTATTCAGTTAAGCTTTATCTTGATGATAACTTCCTTCCCATTGATGTTTTACGAATCTTTCGGAGATCACTTAAGTTACATTATACAGGATTAATTCATGAGGTACTTGAACCATCCCCTCCATCTATTGAAGATTCTGAAGTTTCCCTTCTGCATATTAATCCGCATAATAAAAAAATAAAAAGAAAAAAATATAATAGGAACATGCTTATACTTAAGAAACAACTAAAGGATGACCCTGATGATGTTTACTGCATGGCAGAACTGGGAAGATACTATCTGAAAAAGAAAAGGTTTAAGGATGCGCTGAAACATTATAATCAGGCTTTATGTTCCTTCCGTGCACAAAATTCATCTTCAGAAAAAAACCCTGCGGATGTGGTTTCCTATAAATACCTTATTGAATATTACGGTGAAGTGGAAAAGGACTTTGAAAAAGCCCATGATCTTTGTCTGGAGGGAATTAACAGTTTTCCCCTTTATCCCTGGCTTTTTTGGTATGCCGGCATATTACTCATAAGGATGAAATCTTACGAAAATGCAATCCATTATTTTTTAACATGTCACTTAATGGGTAAAAACGGAAAGTTTGACAGAACCCTGCCGGTAGATAAGGATATTTTAGGATATAAACCATTACACGGTATGGGTGTCTGTTACTTTCATTTAAAGAACTACCAAAAAGCAAGAAAATACTTTCAGGAAGCGTTAAGTTTAAACCCTTATCATTAATTGGTTTAATTAATGATAAGAGAAAGTATATAAACAAAATAGAACTATATAAAAGACAAGATGAAATAAGAAAGAAATTACTTTTTAAAGAGGCAGAAAAAATGGAAAATGACCATAAGAATAAAAAAAAGGGGTTGAGCAGAAGGGCTTTTATAAAGAAGATGGCATACATAAGCCCTGTAGTTACCACCTTAGTAATTCCGAAATATGTAGATGCAGCCCCGCCATGTCCGGTCAGGTGCAGTGTTGTCTGTGCAAATCAGTGTCCCCCAGTCTGTGCAAATCAATGTCCCCCAGTCTGTGCAAATCAATGTCCCCCAGTCTGTGCGAATCAATGTCCCCCAGTCTGTCCCGGCCGCTCTGGAAGCAGCTTATCCAAAGGTTCCCGCAGTAAATATCCTTTTAGCTGCGTAACAAGGGGCAGTAAATAATGCAGAACCAGATAACTATAAATCTCAGGATTTGGTTGATATTGAAATTATATAGGTCAACTCATCTCAATAATTAGAAGAGTCTATGAAGGCAACACATTTTTTATCCCTTAAAGACGGCTGTTATCTTGTCCGGGGACCCTTGCGGAGTGCGGCATATGATCTTAAAAAAGGCATAATTTATAGTCTGGATGAGATTATGGCCTCGGTTTTTTCATTATGCGAAAAGGGTATTAAATTTAATCAG
>JAXHUS010000118.1:0-5260 GCA_034189305.1 Thermodesulfobacteriota bacterium
ATGAAAATTGTAATGATATACAGAGACCATATGACTTCATATACTTTTATATTATCATATTATTTATTTTCACGAGCCAAGGACGGCGAGCTTTTTGCGCGCGCTTTTTGCCTATAACGGTCCCGGCGTATGCGACGTTTTCACCGTAGCGTAGCGGAGGTGAAAATGTGGCGAAGCCCAAGCGACCGAAGGGAGCGCCGCGCATGACGCCGTGTTAAGTGCAGTTAGGGTGCCAACTCTCACAGTAAAGTTTTTTGCAAGCAAACCCCATGCCCCCTTTTTCCGCCGGAGCGCACGGATGCGCGGAGGCGGTTATTTAAAAAAGTCTATTAAAATTCTCATTTAAAATATTATGAAACTCTATTTCATCAATATTTAATAAATCAGAAACTTTTTTTGCTATTATTTTCATATTGGAAGGATGCACTACCTTTTTTTGAATTTTTATAAAAGGTCCATCACTTTCAAGTAAAATTCGGTCTTTAGGTATTTTGTTTATAATCCTTCTGCCAGTCTCATTATTCAGCATTGCTGAATTCACGGAGAAATAAAATCCATAACTTATAGCCTTATCGAGATTTTTTAAAGAACCAGAATACCAATGCATAATTATTGACCCTTGAAAATCATCACCAATAGTTTCCAACACTTTATCTTCACTTCGCCGGGAGTGTACGCTTAAAATTTTGCCACTAGAACTATTACAAACTCGAATTAAATTTTGAAAAAAATTCATTTGCTTCTCACACTCAGTTTCATTTTTCTTTAAAAAATCTAATCCAACTTCTCCTATATATTTAGTGGTATTAATATATTTCCACATCTTAGGTATATATTTTTCGTATTCCATGATTAATTCAGGATGAAAGCCTAATGCAACCCTAATAAAATCTGATTTTATTTCGTTCCTCAACTTATTGTATAATACTGGTAAATTAGTAACCGCTATTACGTTGATACTTAAACTTTCTATTTCAGATATTATGTGTGGAATATCTTTATATAAATCTAAATGTAAATGGGTATCATGCAAAAGTGATATTCCCATTATATACTCTCAATAAAATCAGATAACTCTTGCATACCTCTTTCATATAGACTTTTATACTGTTCAATATCAGTATTAAGTTCTCCTGATATCTGTATTTGGCTGTATGTATTTAATAATTGCTTTTTATATTTCAGTAAACCAATTTTATATACACTAAAATTATTCTTAGCTGTATCACCAGATGTGAATTTCAAATCTCTGTACAGAGAAGAGTCAATAATATTTGCTTTCATAAAAGCTGCCCGTCGAATTACACAAGGATAACAAATCCCACAATGGCTTGGTTCACTTTCTTTTCTATATCTGCCAACATCTGGATGTGAACAAGATATTGTGTTTTCGCAATTATCTTTCAAAAAAGAAATATTTTGACAATCCAGAATCATTTCACCTTTTGTTTTAAACTGATAAGGATTTTTTAGGATTACCGCAATATTTAAATTATTTAAAAGCTCTTGTAATTTCTCCATATAATATGGATGAGTTGTTCTTGTACTACTGCTTCCCAATCTTGAATTAGTTAATGGGATATTTAATGAAATTAGTCCGTTTTCAGGAATATATAATTTTACTTTGTCATTCATGGTTGTTGCTAACGCAATAGCATGAGCAAAAAACATAAATGACCTTGTTCTTGTTGTATCTTCAGTACCTTTTTTTACGGCAGCATGAAATTTAAAAACATTATATTCTTTACTATTACCATATTTTTTATTCAATGATTCTTTGACAGAGTTTATAAAAATTGAACCACTAGGTCCTCCACCATAATGATTAATAAAAATTATGTTATTTTGTTTTTCAAGCAGATCAATTGCCCCGATAAAAGAATCAAAACCACCAGATAGCATTGAGAATATATTTGAAATAATTTTATCTCCCTTAGCTTTTCTTTGCTTTTCAATAAAATCATTTTCAATTTTATTAAATTGTCTTTTTCTGAAAATAATTGTCCAAACATCTCCACTTAAGAATGATAGGAGTTTCTCAAGCAATTCCTTTTGTGATTTCCATTTATTTAATGATAACACAGGTATATATAGTTTAAAATTTCGAGTCCAAGCATCGGGAAACATTTCACGCTTTATTCTTCTATCTGCGTAATATACGAATAAAGAAAGATAAAGTAAATCTAATCCTTCTTCACTAAAAAAATTAGGTAAAAGCTTCAATTTTTCATTATGATTTCTATCTACATTCCAAAAAGTGTAGTGATAATCTTTTTTATTCGAAAGATTTATGTATAAAGCTTTAGGCGATATTTGAAATGAATCATTTTCATTAAGCTTACAAACAATATGTATTACATTCATGATAAAGCCTCTTCTATTACTGAATAACAATCATTGTATATTTCATCAATAATCCTCTTCACCAGATTGGAAGAAAAATCTATGGTTGAAAAATCGTTCTTTATCAATTTATTATCAACTGCACCAGAAATATAATCCTTAATTTGTTTTTCCATTTGAAGGGCTGACCCTTCATTTGAGGCATACATCTCAAATCTACTTTCTAGATCATTTAGAAATCTTTGGAAGATATAGGCCGAAATATATGTATTAATAATATTATTGAATTTTTTATCATCTAAATTATCAAGTATTTCTATACTTCCATCATTCGCATCGATTTCATTATAAATAATTTCCACTGTGTCCAAGAGTGCATTTCGAGCAACTGCATCTTCTTTGGTGTTTGGAGATGGGGAGAGTTTGTTAACTAGATCACTAAGGACTTCTTGAAATGGCCTACCAATATAATCTATATTATATTGAGATAATGTATTTTGAATGCCTTGAGAACTTATCGAAGAAAGAAAATTTCCTAACTTTATCGTTGTTGCTTTTCCAGAAATCGCTGTTGAAGAAGCCCCTTTACCACCACCATATGCTTTTACATATGATGATAAAGCAGGTCCAATTTTTCTATCTGAATTATTTATTAATTGTGATACTTGTCTTTTAGCATTTCCCCACAATTCTGTTTCTGGATTATTTTGTGGTTTAGGATTGGACTGTACGTTATCATCATCTGGTGCATTTTCAGGAGCATCAATAAAATCATCTGGTAACAATGGATTTTTACCTTTAGGGCCACCATGACTACTTGAAGTTCCCATTATTTCACCTCTCCAAAATCTTTTTAATCGCGGGCTCAAGTTTTGGGTTTTCTTTTTCCCATCGTTTAACAATATCGGTTACTTCTTGGATTTTTAGTGTTTTATCCATAAACGATTTAATTCTAGGGATCATACTGAAATTTATTTTATTTCCAGGGAGTTCATTTAGACAACTTATTGTATTTGTAAATAATAATTCTTTGCTCGCTCCCCATTCTAATAAAGACCTAAAAATATTAATTTCTATATTAGTTTCAGTAAGTATTTTATCTGAAAGTTTCTCTAATATAAGGGAAGCTTCGGAATCATTAATATCTTCAGATAATTTAAGTGCAGCATTTCTTTGAGAATCAGCACCACTCAATAAATCGGAAAGTACTTTTTCTGCAGTATTAGACAATCTATATTGTCCAATATTTAGTTGAGAAGTCAAACTCTCTCTAGAAAAATAGAAATACGGTCTTAAATCTACATCTGATATGTGCGGTTCAATTTCCATCCAGTTATTTATCCATGGATCATCCTTCCATAATTTAAGTTCTTCCGCTTCTTCCCATTTATTCTCTTCTATCAAGCAAAGAGCTGAAGGTTTTCCTTTTTCATATGACTGTAGTTTTGATAATTTTTTAAAAAAATCAGCTTTAAAGTATTCAAGCAGCATTAGTTTTGCTAAAATTTTTCTTTCCATTTTTATTTCACGAGAGATTGACATCTTCTCTCTCATTGCTAAAGAATTTAAAAAACGCTTGCAGTGCCTTGGATTTCCATTTAGCCCAGTTGATAAGACGGATGATAATTGTTTTGCTAATGATATTGTCTCTCTTGATTTATTTGCAATTTCTGGCATTTCATTATTTAGATTTTCGAAAGTTAATTCAAAGTTAAAAAAGTCTTTCTTTTTAGCATCTATTATATATTTATTGAATAAATCAAATTCTTCACTTGTTAATTCAATCTGTAAAAATAAACAAAGAATATAAAACTCAACTTCTCTGCTGCTTAACTGTGGAATTCTAATAGGATATTGAATCATTTTTTCAAGGTATTCTTTTCCAATATCAATTTGATTACCTTCAATTTCCGAGTATTTTTTTCTTACGCTATAAATAACATGTCTTTCATCTGCTCCAATAACAAACGATGTGTTTTTTGTAAATAGGAAAAGACGAATAGCTTCAAGAGTTTCTAAAATAGTATCTGGATTACACCGATCAAGTTCATCAACAAAAACGACAAGCTTTTCAATTTTTGTTTCTGAAAGAAGTTCTTTAAAATCATTTTGAAAACTCTTTATATCCTTTCTTAATTCCTCACTCCTAAATTCATCTTTTAAGAAATTTTCAATATCAGAACTATCTATTTCTGTAGCTTTATCTTTTAATTTTGAAAGGACACTATTCATTGTAATATCTGCAAGAGTACCAACTCCACCAGTTACTAAAAAGTCAATACCATATTTAATACCCATTCCAGCTAATTTTAATTTATCTGTATTTTTATAGAGGCGTTTTAGTAAGCTCAATGCGTTACCAGTTGGTGATTTACTTTCATTTATTTTATCTAAAATAGTACCTATGAATGCTGTCTTGGTATCTTCATAACCCTCAAATAACCAACCATTAAATTTAACACAGAGAATATTCTCTTTATTTGATAAATCATCAATGCACATTTGCATTAAACTTGATTTGCCACTCCCCCAATTCCCATAAACACCTATACTTGATGGAGAGAGATCTTTATTTCTTATAATATCCAATATGGATTCTTTTAGATAACCGAAATCCAAAAAATCAATTTTTGTTTCACTATCTTTCCACATAATCAATTTCCTTTTTCAATTCGTTTAACAATTCTCCGTTTCATTGCCCGGCACGGACGCCGGGCTTCTTAAAGGGGGCATGGGGTTTTCCATTTTCTCAACTACTTTTTATTAACACAAAAAGTTTGGCACCCTAATTGCACTTAACGGTCTGCGGCTATGCAAAGTTTTTGCGGAACGTAGTGGAGCAAAAATTTGGGTGAAGCGAAGCGGAACTGCATAGCCGCTGTTAGTTGCTGTTCAGTCGCCTTCCTTATTATTTCAT
>JAXHUS010000119.1:0-6656 GCA_034189305.1 Thermodesulfobacteriota bacterium
GTTATTGATAGAATTATTATATGCAATTTTTTTATTTTTAAGGTCATTCAAACCCTTGGTTTGATAAATATAATCCCTTTTTATTTTATATAAAGCTTCTTCTTTACAGGTAAGCCTATCCTGAAAAAGATTTCTCTGAAAAGATAACCGGACTTTATTGTCTGTTTGCAGGCTAATCAGATTACCAATGCACCCTATCTCATGGATATTGTTTAAAATTAACAATTGCGACGCTCTTTTTTTATTTGAACACAGATAATAATAAAGGGGCGAAAAAAGAAAATCATCCGGACGATTAATATCTAAAGCCCATCGCCTTAATAAAAGTTTGTTTAATACCTTGCCTTTTTCTTGAACCTTATTGACCAATTGTCTCAAAATTACGTTATTTGCATTTGCAATCTGGCTCAGTTTTAAAATATTTAACTTTTGCTCCAGTACTTTTTTATTCTTTATGTCTATACCTTTTTTTACATTTCGTAAACTTTTTTTAATTAAAGTCTCTTTTTTACCTATAGCCCTTACCTCTTTTTTTTTCTTCAGGATAATTTTATTTAACTTTTTTAAGTCCCTTTTCTTATGATATATTCTTTTTTCAATATCCGTTCTATCGTCTCCATACAAAGTCGGTTGTACCCAGTTAAGTATAATAAAAAATAGAATAAGATTTAAAAAAAGATATTTATAAAGATTCATCATCGGATTAAACTATCTCTGAATTTACCTGTAACCATTCCACATTCCATTGCCCATAGAGTACCTACAGAAATCATGATAATTCCCTGATAAAGAAACGAGGAAGCACACCATGCAAAATCAGGTTCTATCCCCGGACACCGTATTAGAAATAATAAAGAAAGTCGAATGGTATACAATATTAATAAAGCAAAGAGAGAAGCTGCAAATCCAATGGTCATAGCGGAATGCCTTTTGTTTGAAAGGGGCGTAAAACCAATCTTAAAGCTGAAAAACAAAGATATTGTAATAAGTAATAATAAAACTATTCCTCCAATAAGGAGGCAATATCTCATCTTTTTTATCAGGGAATTAAAATCATATATCCAGTCTTGACCATATTCTACCTCCTCAACACCTTTAATCCTTTTAAGCTTAATTGAAATATCCTTAAGTCCTTCAGGATTTCTATATTCTCTTTGGGGTGTGAGTTCATAAGAGTCGGAAAAAGTTGTAATTCCAGATAACGAATTAAATCTCTCATCCAAATCTTTTTTAATAGTATCACCTGCAATAAAATTTATTTTTTCTATCTCATAAAAACCCTGTAGTTTTTTCTCTATCTGCACCAGATGTGTTTTGTCTATCCCTTTTGTTAAAAATAGTCTGACCTTTAACTGTGCTTTCCATTTTTCAAAGTAATTTTCAAATAATTGAAAGACACTGCAATAGAGAAAAAAAATAAGATATAAAATACTTACCAATACAATAAGACTGAGATTAAGGTTTATTATTTTATGAGTTGATTTGATTAAAGAGATAATATACTTCATAACATATTATCCTTAAATATTTCTTAACTGTTCACAGGGGTCAGGGATCAGTTGTCAATTAATCTTTTTCTTAAAAAAATTCTATGAACCATTAAACATTTTCGCAGCCCAAAATCCTGATAACCCCTGTGAGTTAAAATCTTTTCCTGAACCCTGTCAACGGGCCCCCGTTAGCTGTTACAATATTTCTATCTTTGGATAATAAGGGTTCCGGCTGAACAATTCAAATGTTTTCTTCTTTTTTAAGAAGATTTAAGGCAGCTTCTGCAATATCTCCAGGCATCAATTTGAAATATTCCAAAAGTTTTTCTGCTTTCCCTGAAATTCCAAATTCTGTTATACCCATTATTTTTAGTAAAGTGGGATAATTTTCAGATAAACATTCACTTACGGCGCTGCCCAAACCACCTACCTTTAAATGCTCTTCAACAGTGACAATTCTTTTGGTTTCTTTTGCAGCTGCTATAACCGCATCGCTATCTATAGGACTTAATGTAGACATATTTATTACTCGAGCTTCTATTCCATGAGATGCTAAAATATCAGCGGCGAGGATACAATGGGATACCGTAAGACCTATACCCATTAAAGTAATATCTTTACCTTCTCGAAGTATATCGGATTTACCTACTTTAAACTCATATTTATCAGAATATAAAACCGGGAATTTAACTCTGGATAGTCTGACATAAAAGGGACCATCTTCTGTTGCAACTGTTTCAATAACCCTTTTTGTTTCAACCGGATCAGCAGGAACAATCACTTTCATTCCCGACAGAACCCGCATAAGACCAAAGTCTTCTATGCATTGATGGGTGGCTCCATCTTCTCCTACAGTTATTCCTCCATGTGTTGCTATAATTTTTACATTTAAACCCGGATAACAAATTGACTGTCTGATCTGTTCCCATGCTCTCCCTGTGGCAAATATGGCAAATGTACTTGCAAAGGCCACCTTCCCTCCGGCAGCAAGGCCTGCTGCTGTGCCCATCATATCCTGTTCCGAAATACCCATATTGAAAAATCTATCAGGAAATTTTTTCCCAAACATTGCTGTTTTAGTGGAAGAAGAAAGATCTGCATCTAAAACTACAATATCCGGATTTTTTTCCCCAAGTTCAACTAGAGTCTGTCCGTAGACTTCTCTTAACCCCTTATATTCCCAAACTCTTTCTTTCATTATATATAATTAATTTTTTTCAGATTCAGTTACACTTAATTCTTCTAATGCAAAGGTAAGCTCTTCGTCTGTAGGAGGCACTCCATGATATTTAACATTATTTTCAAAGATTGAGACACCTTTGCCTTTTATTGTTTTTGCAATTATTATTGAAGGTTTTCCTTTAACTCCTTCCGCCCATGTGAAAGCCTTTAAAATTTCCGAAAAATTATGTCCGTCAATAACAGTAGCTTCCCAGCCAAAGGCCTTCCATTTATCCGATATAGGATCAATATTCATTATGTCTTTCACCTTCCCATCTATCTGTAGACCATTAAAATCCAGAACAGCACAAAGATTATCAAGACGAAAATGGGCACTACTCATGGCTGCCTCCCATACCTGACCCTCCTGAACCTCTCCGTCACCCAGAATAATATATACCTTTGCCCTTCTTTTATCCAGTCGGGAAGCCAGAGCAAGTCCATTTGCCAGAGAAAGCCCCTGACCTAATGACCCTGTGGAAACTTCCACACCGGGGGTCACTTTCATATCCGGATGGCCTTGAAGCTTGCTCCCCATACTTCTTAATGTCATCAAATCGGATAGGGCAAAATATCCGCATCGGGCTAAGGCAGCATATAAAGCAGGAGCCGCGTGTCCTTTGGAAAGGACAAATTTATCCCTGTCCGCCCATAAAGGATCTTCTGGATTGTGTTTCATATAATGAAAATAGAGGGACACAATAATTTCTATTGAAGACAACGAACCTCCGGTATGTCCACTGCCAACTCTATTTAACATCTTAAGTACATCAATCCTCAGCAGCCGGGCTATATGTTTTAACTCCTTTATCTTTTCTTCTGTGATCATTACAAATTATGAAATAAATTAATTTAGGATTTTATAATTTTATATACAAACTAACATAATTCCCTTTTAAGAACAAGTTATTTAAAACTGGAGTTTCCTTTTGTTTTTTGAGAGCCCTTTATTTGTAAAGGAAAATTGGCAGGAAATAGGGGGATACCCATCGAAGTGAGCGAAGAGGGAGAAAGCTCTATAAAATAAAAGGCAGTTTTATGCGTTCTGCGTTAAATATTTATAATCAACTATCCATTCAAAAACTGCAATAATGAATTTGCATATGGTTTAGAGAATCTTTTTTTATACGCTGTGTCTCAAGGGGATTTCTGAGATTTCAAAGGTTCTCCGGGTTTAACGCCGTATTTCTTTTCTCTGGCCCTTCCCCACCAGCAACCGCCAAAAGTCAATACTAGTTCCAGAGCCTGGATGGCCCTGGCAAGTCTGTTTCCCTTCCTTGCATTTTTGCAAATAGGACAGCCATATTCACAATAATCCGGATCGTTTAAATGCAGGATGGGCATTTTCCATCCTTTCCATCCATATTGTTTTTCACTCACCATTCTCCTCCTCCTTTTTATAATATTTAAAGCACCACTTCGAATGTTAAGTTCTTTAAAATGTGCAACAGATCACAGGGGCAGTTGTCAGTTAATCTTTTTCTGAATCCTGTTAACCGACCCCGTGAACTGTTATAAAAGATGTTTTACTTTGTCTTCATAATATAGACGCCATCCCAGTCCTCTGGTGGTGGATTTTCCTGCAAAAGGCGGCACCGTTCACTATAAATAAGGGAAGGGGGATCATCCGGTAAAGTCTCCAGTAATTTTTTAAATTCTTCTATTGCTTTATCCCACATCTTATTCCTATAAGCCTTAATACCATTACTAAAATGAGATAAAAGTTCAGGATCGGACAACTTTTCATTTTTTTCCAATAATTCATATATCTTCACAGGTTCTTTTTTACCTTTCACCCTTACCATATCCAATTCCCTGAAGAAAAAGCCACTATCTCTTGTCCTGGAAAAAGTATTTTCACTGACAATAATTCTTGTTCCGTATTCTTTGTTTAAGCCTTCGAGTCTTGAGCCTAAATTGACATTGTCTCCCATGACTGTATAGTCAAAAAACTTTTCTGAACCCATATTACCAACGGTCACAATTCCTGTATTAATGCCTATTCCAATATTGAACCCGGGCAGCCCCTGTTCTTCCCAGTTTTTACAGAGGAATTTAAGCTCTTCAACCATATCAAGGGCTGTAAGGCATGCCTTTTCAGCATGACTGCCCAGAGCAAGGGGCGCACCGTATATGGCCATAATTGCATCACCCATATATTTATCCAGAGTTCCCTCATGTTTAAAAATTATATCTGTCATGGGAGACAGGTACTGATTTAATAATTTAACAAGGGTTTCGGGGTCAAGTTTTTCAGATATTGAAGTAAATCCGCGAATATCGGAAAAAAGTATTGTAAGTTCTTTTCTTTCCCCACCCAAAGTCAGCCTTTCAGGCTCTTTCAGCATCTCATCCACCACGCTTGGGGCAACATACTGCTGAAAGGTCATCTTTACCCTCTTCTTTTCTCTTTCCTCGGTCATATATCTAAATGCGGTTATTCCCAGATAAATTAGGATTAATGATAAAACAGGGTATACAAGATTAATCCATACTCCCATTTTACTAAATACAAAAAGATTTCCCATTATAATTATCAGGAGAAAGGATACTGAAATTAAAAGTCCATATGTTGCCTTCAATTTAGATAGTAAATAACTGAGCACTCCACCAATGAATATAATGATAAGCAAATCAACGGTCAAAGCCCAGCTTGGCCGGTACAAAAAGTCTTTATGGAGAATACTGTTTAAAATATTCGCATGGATTTCCACTCCGGGGAAAACACTGGAGAAGGGCGTTACCCTTGAATCATAAATTCCTATGGCTGTGGAGCCTACAAGCACTATCTTATTTTTTAATTTATCCGATGGTATCCTTTTTTTGATTACATCGGAAAAAGAATAATGCGGAAAAGTTTGGGGTTTGCCAAGATAGTTAATAAGCAGTCTGCCGTGTTTTTCGACGGGTATGGAAATATCTCCAAGGCCTATGGATGCTATTCCATAATCAGCAATTTTCATTGTAAGGAGGGGATTTCCAAGATACTGCCGTAACATCTGTAATGCAAGGGAAGGGAAATAATCCTGTTTATATTTTACTGCTAAGGGAGCCCATCTCACAGTGCCATCAGGATCAGGAAAAATGTTGAAATAGCCTGCATTCTGGGTTGACTTGCTTATTCTTTCTATATTGAGCTTCAAAGATGAGACTTCCATTACAGGGAATTGTTTTGCCCGACTGTCGGCAAATTTAACAAGGTTGTATTTTGAAGGTAAGATAGAGATATACTTTTTATCATCATTTCCATTGCCGTCACCATTTGATTTCTGGAAAAAATAACCTAAGACTACCCTTCCAGACTTCTTTACAGCCCCGGCAAGTTTTCCATCAACATCTGCTTTAATAATAGAATTATCCAGAAAATCAGCAAGAGCTTTATTTTCTATCTTAAGCCTTTCAATTTCTTTTTTAAACAGATTGAAATCTTTAAATCTTGTATTTTCTTCAGATTCTGCAAAAATTATATCAAAACCAATAACTTTTACATTATATTCCGTCAGGGTATTTATTAAACGCGCAATTTTATCCCTTGACCAGGGCCATCTTCCCAGTTCTTTCAGGCTCTTTTCATCAATTACGACAATAACAACCTCGCCCCCTGATTCTAATGCTCCTCTGAAAAGAAGTCTTAAGTCATAAAGCTTGAGTTCCATAAGTTCAAGGAAGGAAGGAGATGCAGCACAAATTACAAGTAGGATGCTTATTATAAAAAAACCAATCCTTAAGGAATCAATTTTGAAGATGGTCTTTAACAGTTTCATCTAAAAATACATTTTAAGGAATAAGGTTCAGGGTATAGGGTAAAAGGTGCAAAACAAGCTTAAAGATTAAATCTTAAAATTATTGAATTTTTTGTGCAAATGTCAAAACATTATTCATTACTATATTATACGTAAATCAACATGTACTTTCTAATAACAAATAAAACTAAATATTTTTTCT
>JAXHUS010000012.1:0-3496 GCA_034189305.1 Thermodesulfobacteriota bacterium
ATTGGGGTAATAATATATATCGAGAGAAACTAAAATCAGATGATTTAGCTCCCATCTCATTTTCCATAAAGATGGAAAATGAGTATAATGACAATGTTTTCAGCACTGAAGATGATATGAGCAGTGGACTTATAAATTATATTGTGCCCAGGTTTATTGTTAATTCAATAGGGACAAGACACACCATTTTATTTGATTATGGGCTTAAAGTGATCAGATATAACAACATTGATACGTATTCCGACATAGATTTGAAGGATTTAAATTATATTGGTCATAGGCTCGGTCTTCAAGCAAAAAGGAAAGTTACTGATCAACTTAGACTTGGAATAGATGAAAGATTTTTAGTTTCCAGGAGACCAACGGATATGTATATCGGCACCAACAGAATTTCTGCATCAAAATACTTAAGAAACTGGTCTTCACCTTATATGGAATATCAAATAAATGAAAGAGTTGGTTTTACCTTACAATACACTTTCGATAATCTGCAATATAGAGAATTTTCTTCAATATATGATGAGGACACAGAAGCCCATACTTTTAATGCTTCCTTTGTTTATGAGAAAAATTTTAAGACCCGGTTTCTTCTTAACTATCAAAGTTCTATAAGGGATTATGACGGGTCTTCCGGATATAATAAAAATCAATTTATATTCGGCATTAAACGTAAATTTAATCCCGAAATAAAAGGAGAAATATTTACCGGTTATGAGACAAGGAAATTTGACAGAGAAATAAAAGGTGTGGTTGAAGACATTAAAGACTTTCCCGGAGGTCTAAAACTCTCAAGGGAGACTAAAAAAAATAAGGTTGAACTCTCATATAACCATCATCCTGTAGAAATTGGAGAAGGTGATAATTATTATACGGTTAATAGACTTTCCCTCAATGTATTGTTTCTTAATTTTCAAAAAATTAAATTTTCCAACTATTTTTTTTATGAATGGGTGTATTATGACAAATTAAAGGGATTGAGTCACGGCGGAAGCCTTAAAAAAAGAGATGATAAGCTCTTTGGATTTGATTTATATGTTGATTATCTTGTAAAACCATGGCTCACTATTTCCCTTGGATATACAAGGATAGAAAGGGATTCTAATGTAATAAAGGGAGACTATAAAGAAAATCGATTGTTTTTGACTTTTGAAGGGTTCTATGAATTATGGAGAGGTTAAAGGCTATTTCCCCGGTACTTGCGTTTATGTTTTTATTCATCTTTTATTCATTTGCTTTTTCGGAAGATGGATACAGGCTGGGCCCTGATGATGTTATAACAATTACTATATTTGCCGGGGGTAAGGTTCAAAATAAGGCTACTTTAACTGTTTCGAGTCTGGGAGTAGTCTCAGTGCCGTTTCTGGGTGAAATAACATGTAAAGACAGGACAATTGATGAAATTACTAAAATAATAAAGGAAGGTCTTGCAAAAGATTATTTTGTTGAGCCTCTTGTAAATATTAAAGTAGAAGAATATCGAAGTAAAAAGGTATATATTCTGGGGGAGGTAAAAAATCCGGGTTTATATGAACTTAAAGGGGATATGGCACTGCTTTATCTAATCTCAAAAGCAGGGGGGATAAACGGCACAGAGGCGGGGAATTTTGCTATTTTACTTAAGGGGCAGGGAGAAAGTGTAAAGAATTATCCGATAGAGAAATTGATTGAAAAGGGTAATAGTGAAAGAATAGATTTAAGAAGACTTTTTGAAGGTGATCCGGAAGTCAATGTAAAAATTTCCGATTCTGATCTGGTATATATCCCTTCAAAAAAGGGGGCATCCATATCACTATCAAAAATATATGTAATGGGGAGGGTAAAAAACCCAAAGGCCTATGATTTCCAGAAAGGTATTACAGCCCTTAATGCATGCATCATTGCAGGCGGGTTTGACCCCTTTGCAGCACCAAATAGAGCCACAATAACAAGGATAGAAAGTGGAAATAAAAAAATAATAAAGATAAATCTAAATAAAGTCAGGGATGGAAAGGAAAAGGATATTTTATTAAAGCCGGGGGATAGAATTTATATACCTGAAACAAGATTTTAAGATGGAAGAACAGGAAATACATTTATTAGACTATATACATGTAATAGCAAATAGAAAATGGATTTTAATAGCTTCGGTTTTTTGTGTCCTCACAACCGTAATTGTAGGAACCCTGCTTACTCAGCCATTATATAGGGCAGACGCTAAATTAAAGATTGGAAAAGATAAGATATTCTCGCCTATGATTGGAAGAAGGATGGATTACTGGGAACCTGAATATTCAGAATCCATTTCATTTAAAACCCATGCGGAGATGATAAACAGTTTTCCTGTTATGTACAAAGCGGCAAAAGCGTTAAAGCTTGATGAAATAAAGAATGAAGACGAGGTAGATCCAACCTTTAAGGAAATTATAAGAACAAATCTGGCAAAAATGAAAGGATGGTTCTTTTCTCTTTTTTCTATATTCTCAAGGAAAGAAGATGAAAAAACCATACCCTATCCTGAAGACCCATATACCCAATGGGCATTTGCCCTTAAAGGTGAGGTAAATGTTTCGCCGATAAGGGATACCAGGATTATCGTCGTGAGTGTTACAGATTCTGATCCGGTATTTTGCAGAGATGCAGCAAATAAAATATGTGAAAGTTATATCAAATATCTTGCGGAAACAAGGCTTGAATCCTCAAAAAAGGTTCTTTCTTTTTTTAAAGAAGAACTTTTCAAGATGGAGGAAAAAATCGACGAAAGCGAAAAGAAATTTTTCAATTTTAAACAGAAAGAAAAGATTTTTTCATTGGAAGGAAAAAAGAATATATCCTTCAAGGGAATCGGCTCTTTAAATGAGGATTTGATAAAGACAAGGGTCGGCCGGAATGATCTTGAAGAAAGGGTAAAAGAACTTAAAAGAGTACTGAAAAAGGGGAGGATTGGAGATTTTACCTCGGGAATCTTAGACAATAAAATCCTTTTTGATTTAAAAGGGGATCTCATCAGGACAGAGATAGAACTTGAGGAACTGAAAAATGTATATAAAGAAAAACATCCCAAAATTATTCAGGCTAAAATAAAGATAAGAAATATAAAAGAAAGTTTTAAAAGGGAACTGAGAAAGGCCCTTGATTCATTAAATCAGGAAATATCCATTCTTAAAGGCAAGGAAGACAACATTAAAACCCAGCTCAAGGATATTGAGAAAAAAGATTTTTCCCTTTCTGAAAGAGAACTTCGCTATGCAATGTTAGAAAGGGAAGTAGAAACCAATAGAGAGCTTTATGACGCCCTTCTTACAAATCTTAAGGAGACAGATGTGCTAAAGGAAATAGGCGAAGAGGACATACGACTTATTGAGGCCGCCCATATTCCTTCTTATCCGATAAAACCACGAAAGACGTTAAATATTTTTCTTGGGTTAATATGTGGTCTTAGCCTGGGTGTCGGCCTTTCTTTTTTCTTTGATTATATGGACCGTTCAATAAAAACGGAAGAGGATGTTGCAAAGTATAT
>JAXHUS010000120.1:0-5818 GCA_034189305.1 Thermodesulfobacteriota bacterium
TTTATAGGAATAAACTGTGTTATACCAATTGTAACATGGTATGTATCCGGAGTGTCGTCAAGAAATTCCATATCCTGATACAAGGCTCTAATTTCAGTCCGAAAAAGAGCCTTCTCCCTTAAAACTAAAATTGATTCTATACTGTTCATTCTAAGCTTATCCTCAAGATCAGAAGTAGCAAAATAGTAGCTGAACTCATAATGCAGCTTAAGCCATACTGGATTTCTATCGAATGTGGTATAAATAGAACCTATATTACCAATAAGGTTATTATCACCCAGATCATTGTATATAAACTGTGTATTGGTGTATGAAAATCCTGCCTCCCACATATTAAATTTTAAAAGTCTGTAACTCCCCATGAAGTTAAAATTTGTGCAAAAATCACTTTTATCCCTGGAAGCAGCGCCGGTGTATCTTCGAATATCTGCCGCCTCCAATGCATCTAAATAGACATTATCATCATACTGGAAGCTTAAGGATGTAATTATTGACCATGGTCTTCCTCCGGTTTTTTCTCCTTTGATATTCGATATAATTTGCTTGCAATCTTTTGCAATAGAAGTTTCAGGAGCATACTCAATTGCCTCTTTAAAAAGTTTTTTTGCCATTTTATATTTTTTCTGCCTTTGATAGGCAAGTCCGATATGGAATGTAGCTATCTGGCTGAAATTATGGTCAACCTGCTTCGCCTTTTCAAATAAGGGAATAGCCTCCTGATAGTTCATTAATTTTAAAAAAAGAATTCCCTCATTAAAATAGATGCTTGCATTTTTTGGGTCTATTTTTTTTGCCTTTTTAAGATAGGACATCGCCTGTTCATTTTCTTCCAATTTTGCATAAATCATAGCAATTTGAAAATATGTTTTGCTATATTTTTCAGGTGAAGTTTTAATTAGATTTTCAAAAACAGAAACAGCATCTCTAAATTTTTCCGTCCGTTCATAAATAAGCGCCAGGTAATATTTGTATTCCAGGTTTTCAGGGTCAACCTCCAGGGCTTTATTAATCATTAAAAGAGCAGTATCGTAATTTTCGGCCTCAAATTCAAACTTTGCCCTCTCAAAAGCCTTTTTAGCCTTATCCTGCGCAAAAACAAAGCCGGAATAGAAGCACATATAAAAAAGTATAATAATTAGATATGTTACTTTATTTTTGCAATTATAAACTTTCACTATCTCCTCTATTGTAAAACCCGTTATTTGTTTTCAGTTATCCGGCTTTCATATTTTACCATTGTTCCTTAATCAACGGTTGTTCTAAAGACCGAAATAAATGACCCCTTATATATAACTTAAAAAGATGGGAAAATCTATAATATCCTTCATGAATCAAGTTAAATTTGCTTTTTCTAAAGTCAACGCATAGAACCGGCGATTCAATAATCTTAAAACCGTCCCTTTTTGCATAATATACGATCTCAATAACATAAGATGTTCCTGAGTTCACACGATTCAGATATTCAAGAATTACACTTTTTTTGTACGCCTTCGCCCCGATTGAATAATCTTTATAATTTAGCCCTAAAAGGACCTTTGAGCAGAGTATAAAACCGTCGCTTCCGAGTTTTCTTATCAACTTTCTTTTTTGCGTGCCCATCTTTTTTGAACCAATAATAATATCGTATTCATACAGGAGTCTTAATGAATCTTTTATGAAACTTAATTCAGTCGAAAGATCCATATCCAGCGAAATGATTCTTTCAAACCTGGCAAGAAGTATTCCTTTTTTAAATGCCTTTCCGACACCCCTCTGGAATAGATGAAAAAACGTAATTTGTTTAAATTCCTCCTCCATCATTTTGCCAAGGGAAACTGTCTTATCAGTTGATCCGTTACTGCCGATAATAATTTCATAAGGTGTATCCAATTGATTAAGATAATCCACCAGTTTTTTCGTATTTTGAATTATTATCTCTTCCTCATTAAAAACAGGAATAATAATACTGAATGGCTCCACCTGATAAATGGCCTCCTTAATAAATTAACACCTGTTTCCGTCTCACATTTTGAAACCGTTTACGGTTGTCGGTTCACAGTTTTTTCAACCGCGAACCGATAACTGTAAACCGTGAACGGTTACAAATTTGTTTCATGCTGCAAATTCCCTAAAAAGCGCTGCCTGTCTTATAAGGGCTTTAGGACTGCTGTCTTTTATCCGTGAAAAAATATATCCCGGTCTTACATAAAACTTAAGATATGCCTTCCTGGTCATCTTAGAAAGAGTTTCGTATTGATGTTCTTCTTGTAAAAACTCGGGAAATAATTCTTCATTTCCATTTTGCATATAGAACTCCGTTCCAGGATACGGGGTAGCAATATGAAATGAAGCATAGGCAGGATTTATCCCTTTTGCAAATGCTATCGTCTTTAACATATCCTCTTTTTTTTCTCCCGGCAGTCCAAAAAGAAAAAAACATGCCGCTTCCATCCCCGTCTTTTGTGTAGATAATACCGCCTTTTCAACCTGTTTCAGAGTGACTTTCTTCTTTATATTTTTCATAACTTTTTCCGAACCGGTTTCAACTCCATAATGAATCAGCCTGCATCCCGCCCCCTTCATTTCTTTAAGAAGTTCTTCATCAACTGTATCCGGTCTTGTCTGACAGCACCAATAAAAATCGTAATTCTTTTCTGTTAATCCTTTACAGAGCAGTTTGATACGCTCTTTATTCAGGGTGAATTCCAGATCAATAAAATACCCGTGTTTAAACCCCTGCCTTTCTACCGCGACTTCAATTTCATTGAGTAAATTTTCAACAGGTTTATATCTTATACCATTACCATACATAACTTTCAAGCAGAAACTGCAATTGTGCGGACATCCCCTTGAGCCTTCAAACAGCGCCAGATTTTTTCCAAGAAGTTCATAATAATATTTATCTTTATTAAGAAGATGATATGCCGGAACAGGAAGCGTACTTAAATCAATAGGTTGTCTATCTGGATTGGTAATTATTTTATCATTGATTTTATAAGTGATTCCCTTTATTTTTGAAAGGTCTTTTTTTTCTGCCAGTTCAACTACCGTTGGTTCCGGTTCTCCGCTTATTATTGCCTTTGCTCCGGTCTTTAAAAGTAATTGTTCCGGATAAATTGTCCCGTGCACTCCCATGATAAATAGATCTTCCGAAGGAATGCTATTTACCATTTTAATAAAGAGGTCAAACTCCAGATTCGGGCATTGCCATCTATCGATCGGGCTTGATGTAATAAATACCATATCGGAATATTTTGCCGTATCCGCTATTTCATCTATTTCTATCCCCTCCGCCCTGGCATCAATGAGCTTGACCTCAAAACCCTCTTCTTCAAGAAGGGAGGCACAATTGAGAAGGGAAAGGGGGGGCCAGGCACGATTAAACCTCTTTCCTTTTTTGCTTACCCTTCCATTCCAGCATGGATTGATTAAAAGAGCTTTCATTTCATTACCCTATAAACCCAGAGTATGCTGTAATGCCACATTAACTTTTGCCATCGGTAGTCTCCCGATAACACGGTCAATCTCCGAAACTTCGATTGTGGCAATATTATCGGTCATTACAACTGAGTCGGTAAGTAAACCTGAATGTTTACCTTCAGACGAAGAAAGCAAGACTGTTACACGACTCGGGTGATTAGATCGAAACAATCTGCTGGTAATCATCGCTACAATGACCTGGGGCAGCCCTGTTTCGAGCCTGTCAGCCTGAATTATCAGAGCAGGACGGAGCTTTGCAGTGCGTAAGTCGGAGTGCGGAAAAAGTATCAACACGACATTGCCACGTTTATATGCGGGATTTGAAGGAATCATAGTCGTCATAAATGTCCATTTCCGGGCTGCTCCAATCCTCTGCAAAGGTAGACAGACGAGCCCGCAGGTCTGCTGCATGCGATTCGTCAACCCCACGCTTCCTTAAATCAATCGGGCCGGATTTAAGGAATGTAATAATGACGCGAGTATCATCACACACATTGACAGGCAATTCCAACAGCTCGACTTTTCCGTTTCGATATATACCTTCGATACTATTTAGCATGAATCATTCCCCTGATTAAGGTTCGTCAAAATTTTATTATAATTTGATGCAGAATGCAAGTTTAGCTCACTTTAGACTCCAAACTTCAGGTACTTATTTTAATTTGAGCTTTGACATTTATTTATTCCCTTTTCTTACCACCACAACCTTAAACTCCCTCTTGCCTTTTTCATCGGACTTAAAGGCATAAGATTTTTTTAGTCTCATATTTACTGTGTCATTACTTAAAACATCTATCAACATAACCCTGTATTTACCAGGCACTTCCCTTATATTAGACCAGAACAGTCGCCCTCTGCTTTCCGGTATTCCTGTATGCACAATAAAATCAAAGGTTTCTTTATCCCCAGGGGGTGGTCTGAAATCAGCCGCATAATTGTCCGGGTTGGTTCCCCAATCCTTATGGGGAAAATAGAGACTTAACTGTTCATTTGATATGGGAGGGGGTTTAGGCAGGTCTTTTGCATCATATTTTGCGGATGCATTTGTGGAAATACCGAAAAAATTATAGGTATCTTTTTCCTTTCCTTTTTTAACCCCTATCCTTATGCTCCATTCCACATCGGGGGTTGATGCAAAATCCAGCGCCCCGGCATAAAGGATGGAAGTAATAAAAGTTAATAGGGTTAAATAGGGTAATATGATTTTTTTCATTCTTTCCTCCTTATATAGTAAGTGTGAAGTGCCTAAAGTTAAATAATTAAGTTACAAGTGCCTAAAATTAAATTCTTTTTGTTTTATAACTTTAGTGCACTTTAGGCACTCTAAACTCCAAACCTTAACTTATTCTTTTTCCAATAGATGTAAAAATTGCAAGTAATTCATTACAGTCTCCATATATTGGTTTTACTTTTTCCAGAGAAAGCCAGTTTGCATTCATAATTATTTCAAACCAGTATTGAGTTTCACTGACTTCACTTTCACAAATTTTAATCTTATTTTTGAAATCTGCTTTGCTTCTGGCACGATTTGCCTCCCTGTAATTTGCACTGATAGAAGTTCCTGACTTTGTGATTTGATTCCTGATTACCTTACCCTCAGGTGTATTGGGTAAATTTGTTGATAAACGGATTATTTTTACACCAAATTCTAGGGTGCGTTTTTCAAGATTCTTTGAAAACTCTTTATTATCCACGATGTTAGGTCACTTTAAACTCCAAACTTTAGCTCACTCCAAACTTTATGAACTTTTAACTTCACACTTCAGGCACTTATCTTAAATCCTTCAACCTAAGTCCTCCCCTCCCCCCCCTTGGGGATACGGTATCACCATGGTACAGGGAGCTGTATCATTATTCTTCACCCAGTATCCTTTCCAGGGAACCAGGGTATTTTTCATTACATACATACCCTCATATTCATACAGGACATCCGATACCACATCCGGTATCAACCCTGGATTGGCTGTTTTTATATCATCCCAGATTACTTCCACTTCAAAGGGACATCCGATCATATTCCAGCCGGGCTTTAGTTCAACAGGAAAACCCTTCTTTGGAGTTGGGGTTCCCTCTGCTGAAATACTTGCAGTATATCTGGATATAAGCCAGAAGCCCAATCCTGGCTCAAGTTCTGGAAATCCCTCCTCCCCATATTCAATATAATCATCCAGGCCAGAATCATAAATGGATAACCTCCAGTCTGAAGGGGGTTCACCCAGATCGTCCCCCAGCACGGCATCTGCATCCCCGTTTAAAGGATTAAAGGGTATGGAGAATAATTTATAATTTGTTACATCTGTCCCGCCTGAAAAGGGGGTGTCTTTAATTACCTCCGTATATTCATAAGCCCCTATGTCTG
>JAXHUS010000121.1:0-7493 GCA_034189305.1 Thermodesulfobacteriota bacterium
ATCTTTTTCGGGCCCACTTATTACTAGGAGCGAAGAATCTTCAGGGACTTCATTTTTTCCCATAAGCAGAAGATCTTCTATGTCATAGTATTCGGTTTCAAGCTGTTCTTTAATATGAGAGTAGCCTCTATCGGCGGATTCACTTGAAATCTTATTTTCCCCATGACCAGATAAAAAGTAAATTTTTTTCTTTTCATCTCTTGTTACCTTTAAAATGCCGTTTAAAATGCTTTCTTCCGATGGAAAGGCAATATTGGTCTTTTTATCGTCACAGATAATGACCGCCGCCCCATATGAAGAAATATCATATTTCTTGGCTAAACCGGGATTACGGTCTAAATTAACCATTCTATATTTTATTCTTTGGCTTTCAGAAGAAAGAAAATCTAAAATGTCTTCAGTTTCCCTTCTTTCTGCCGTCTTATAAAAATTAATAATATGTACATCCTTCTGCAGATCTTTCAGTACCTTTTTTGTCTGAGGAGATAAGGTGAACTTTTTGGTTGGTGTAAGATCAAACCGGATATTTCGCTTTGTTGTAATCAGATCAAGAAATATAAAAATTCCCAAAATTAAAATAATTCGAAAGGCTATAATAGAAAAATATCTTGTGCTTAAAGAATAGGATAATCTCATTGTTTAAGCCCCTTCCATCGCCTCGATTCTAAAGATATATAAGTTAAAAACAGGAAGAAAAAGATAAACAAAAGAAAAAATAGGATATTTTTAATATCTATCAAACCCCTTGAAAAATTATAAAATCTGTCAAAAAGTGAAATCTTTTTTAATGCTTTTACTAAAGTTTCACCTCCTATATTCTCATTCCATGTAATAAACCAGAAAGCAAGTAAAGTACAATATGTCATAGCTGCTGCTACAATCTGATTCTCTGTGATAGAAGACAGGAAAATTCCACAGGACATAAAGGCACAGCCAAGCAACAGAAGCCCAAAAAAACCTGACAGAACAGGGCCCCAGTTCAATACATGGAATGCCTTTATAAAAAAAGAATAGAAGAAGACGATAAAAAGCATAAGAAACAATATTGAAAAACAGGCCAGAAACTTTCCCAATAATATATCTATATCTCTAAGGGGATAGGTGGTTAAAAGCTCTATTGTGCCCAACTTTTTTTCTTCTGCAAAGAGCCTCATTGTGAGTATTGGAATAAGTAATATCAGGAAATATCGGATATCATGAAAATAATATTCCCAAAATCCTATATTAATATCAATACCTGCCCAGAGAACAAAGAATAGTAAGTCAGTGTAAAAAAAATAGCCTGCAATTAGTAAAAAAATAGCAATAATAATGTACGCAATTAAAGAATTATAATAAGAACTCATTTCCTTTTTAAAGATTATCCATAATTTCACTATTAACCTCGATCTTTTTCCTCTACTATTTTTAAAAATATATCCTCAACGGAAAGGGAGATGGGCCTTAATTCATGAATAACCCAGTTTTTTTCCGTTACTTTAGAGGTAAGGGTTTGATGTATGTCAATCTCCTTTTTTGATTCAATTATAAAGGAGCAAATTTTGGGCGATATTTCTTTTCCTCTTTTTATATCTATAATTTCATCCAGAGCTTTTAGTGTATCTTCTATATCTTTTACCGGCCCTTCTATTTGAACAGAAGTTCTGGAAGTTTCTTCTAATCTGTCGGTTAAATTTTCTGTTGTATCTTCTGCAAGAATATGGCCGTTACTTATTATGATTATCCTCGAACATATAATACTTACCTCCCCTAATATATGCGTACTTAAAAAAACCGTTTTATCTTCACCAAGGGTCTTTATTAATTTTCTTATCTCCACAACCTGTTCAGGGTCAAGGCCAATGGTAGGTTCATCCAGTATCAGTACTTCCGGGTTATGGACAATTGTCTGCGCCATACAAACCCTTTGACGATAACCTTTAGAAAGGTTGCCGATCAAACGGGAAGCAACATTCGTCAATCCACATGCATTAATAGCATAATCAACCTGTTTATTTCTTTCCTTTCCCTTTAATCCATATACTTCCGCTACGAATTCTATATAAGATTTAACCCTTTTGTCGGGATATAGGGGGGACCTTTCAGGGAAATAGCCAATGCGCTTTTTAGCTTCAAGGGGGTACTTTAATATATCATATCCTGCAACTTCAGCTTTGCCTAAGGTAGGAGGGAAAAAACCTGTAAGAATCCGCATGGTAGTTGTTTTTCCGGAACCGTTCGGCCCCAGAAACCCGGCTATTTCTCCTTTCTTTACCTGAAAAGAAATATCTTCTATGGCAGCAATATGACCAAAATATTTATATAATCCTTCTACTTTAATCATTGGACGTCATTTTTTCTATAAAAAAAGAAGTAATAAGGATCGGGCTTTGAACCCGACCCTTATAATCCACAGACTATTTAAAAATAAGACTATTTTTTGCTATAGTCATAAAAACCCCTGCCTGCTTTAATGCCAAGATGACCGGCGTTTATCATCTTCTTAAGTAATGGACATGGTCTATAGTCATCGCCAAACTCTTCCCTGAAATATTGAAGACCATGATATGCAATTTCATTATTTATATCAGAAATCTTTAAGGGGCCCATAGGCATATTAAAACCTAGTTCAATAGCTTTGTCAATATCTTTTGCAGTTGCAACACCCTCAAAAATCATTTTTGCCGCTTCATTTACCATTACTATGATCATTCTGCTTGTGATAAATCCTGGAGAATCATTTAAAACAACAGGTTCTTTTTTTATTGTTTGTGCAAGTTCCAGAACCGCATCTAAGGTTGCTTGCGATGTATTAGCCCCTTTTACCACCTCAATAAGCCGCATAACCTGAACGGGATTAAAAAAATGGGTTCCTATTACTTTATCCTGTCTTTTTGTAACAGAAGCAATTTCAGTTATTGATAATGATGAAGTATTTGAGGCTAAAATGGCATCCGGCGGAGCCGACTCATCCAGCTCTTTAAATACTTTCTTCTTTAGTTCCATAGATTCAGGGACGGCTTCAATAACCATATCCACTCCATCCAGTGCACTGCTTAAATCTGTCATCCCTTTCAACCTGCCAAGTACAAGCTCACACTCATCCTGAGTCATCTTACCCTTATCAACATAATGTTTCTGTAGCCCGCCTTTTATCTTTCCCATTGCTTTGTCGACAAAGCCCTGCTCAATATCCCTTAAGTTTACTGTAAGTCCACATATAGCACTATGTTGTGCAATTTGGAATCCAATAGTTCCTGTGCCAAGCACTGCAATTTTATTAACAGCCATAATTATTCCTCCTTTCAAGTTAATTATTTATGTTTAAATACAGGTTTTCTCTTTTCTACAAAGGAAGATAGTCCTTCTTTCTTATCCTCTGTTGTAAATATAAGTCCCACATACTTTGCTTCAAGATCAAGCGCCTTATCAATATCCATCTCGGTTCCGTTCTTAACAGCGAGTTTTGCAAGTTTAACAGCTACTGCCGGCTTTTTTGCGATCTTTTTTGCCATTTTTTTAGCTTCGTCCAGTAAGCTTTCGGTAGGAACCACTTTGTTAACCAGCCCAATCCTTAAAGCTTCGTCAGCATCTACCGGATCACCTAATAAAATGAGTTCCATAGCCTTTGCTGTTCCGACTAAACGGGGTAACCACTGGGTCCCACCCCCACCAGGGATTACGCCAATGCCTACTTCGGGCAAACCAATTTTTGCACTGTCAGAGGCAATTCGAATATCACAGGATAGGGCCAGCTCGCAACCACCTCCAAATGCAAGCCCCCCAATGGCTGCAATGGTCGGCTTTTCCATATTATAAACAGTTTTAGTAGGGAAGTCCTTTTTACAAATATCGTAGGTATCTACAGGACTCTCTAAACTGTTTAAAAACTTTATATCTGCTCCGGCTGCAAAGATATCTTTGCCACCTGTTATTATAACTGCCCTTATGTTACTATCCGATTCAATTTTTGGAACAACATCATTAAACTCTTTAATTAAAGCCTCTCCTATTGCATTCATTGCCTTAGGCCGGGTCAAAGTGATTATTGCAATATTATCCTCAGTTTCAAATTTAATTGCCTCATACTCCATAGCCGTACCTCCTTATTATGTAATTTAATTAAATTTAATTAATTCTAGACTTATTCTACCAACATATTCTCCCGTAATTCTCTGTAAATCTCTCCCCCTTTTAATATCTTTACAATTTCCAATGCAAATTCCATAGCAACCCCGGCCCCCCTTGCAGTAATGAACGTGTCATCCATTACAATTCTTTTTCCCTGAATTTCAGCTCCTTTTAGTTTTGATTCAAAACCGGGATAACAGGTTGCCTGCTTGCCTGAAAGCATTCCATAGGCTCCTAAAACCTTAGGAGCGGCACAGATAGCGCCAATCCATTTTCTATCTGTACAGGCTGAAATTAGTATGCTTTTTAAAATTTCACTTTTTTCCAGGTTATCACTTCCCGGCATTCCTCCAGGAAGAACTATCATATCAAATTCTTGATTTCTACAATCATCAAGAGAAATGTCAGGCTTAATATTTATCCGGTGAGAACCGCATACAATATCACCTTCAAGGCATGCTACTGTTACTTCAATATCAGCCCGTCTTAAAACATCAATAATAGTGACAGCCTCAATTTCTTCAAATCCTTCTGCAAGAGGAACTAATACTTTCACAAAAAATTTATACGCTTTTATTTATATTTATATTTGAATTATTGCATAAAATAATATTACAATTTATATTTTAATATCAATATAAATTTAGAAAAGTTTGTTATTTTTTTAAAAAAGACTGACAAAATGACCGACAAATCATTAAAAGAAATTATTTCAGAGGATGAATTTTTAAAGATAGCTGAAGAACCGGTCAGAGATATTTTGCGTCTTTGTAATTATTTAAAACAAAAAGGCGTCCAGGGAATTAATAAAAAGATCTATGGTTATATAGTAACCGAGAGTAAAATTTTAGAAGATTTTTTAGATGATTACGGCACCATATATAATAAAACCTGGTATTATTTTCGAGAGCTGATTGCATCAATTTATACCTTCGGCTATTCGGGCTACATTTTGGAGCATACCCAGAGAAGGTATGAATTAGATGGAGATGAATGGTTTGCTCACTTTAAATATGAGACAATTAAATATAAGGCCTTTTTTAATGATGTACTCGTTGCCCTTTTTAAGTCAATAGAGACAGAAGCCAAAAAAAACGGGCTGGCCTTCCCTGACCATAAATTAAACTTGAGAGATTTTATTGAAGTGCCCTCCAATATAGTTCTTCCGCATAATAGAAACGGGGAGGTTGTCTTTGATGAAAAAAAAGAAATTATTAAAATTTCCACAATGCTTTCTAATATATTTAAGCAGTTTGGAGATCTGGGTTGCTACAAACGGTATCGTCTTGAAGAGATAAAAGAACTTATTCCTACAAAAATAAGTGAGGAGAAAATTCGAAAATTTGAATTAAAAACCCATAACCTTCAATCCGTTTATGATACGTATATAAGAGATTCAAAAAGTGAAATAAAAGATAAAAATCTTGATAAGCTGAGAAATTATATATCGATAAGTTTTCATCTTTTTGAGATTGCAGGATCAATAATCCATTTTTTTGAACGGCATGAAAAAATTATTTCTGATTTCAAGGACGTAATAAAAGAAAGTACACTTCTTTATACTGCAGTAAACTGGGCACTATATTATGCCCATATCTCTTTAGCCAGAGGGGATGAACTGGCAAAAACAATCTTAAGTAAATATAAAGAGATGGATACTATTACCATTGGCATTCCAAAAAATTTGGGCTTTCACCTGCGTCCTGCGACCCTGGTGGCCAAAATAGTAAATTTTTATGGTTCGGAAGTCTATATGATGGTTGGTGATGATAAATTTAATGCTTCAAGTGTGTTGGAGATAACATGGGCCGGAGGAAAAATATCTCGAGAAAATATTCGGGAAGTCACTTTCATCGGGGATAAAAGGGTACTTAAGGATTTAAAAATTCTTGCTGAGGTTAATTACGGGGAGGATATTATGGGTAAAAGTATTGAATTACCAAAGGAATTGTCTTATTTAAAATAACATGCCTTACCATTCAATCGTTTTAATTAAGCAGGTCCCAGATATTCAAGCAGTTACAGGAAATGCCATAAAGCCGGATGGCACTTTAAATCGAAGTTTGCTTCCGGCTATATTTAATCCTGAAGATCTGCATGCTTTGGAAATGGCCCTTATGATAAAAGATGAGTATGGTGGAACGGTTCGAGTAATAACAATGGGTCCGCTATCGGCTGTTGAAATTCTAAAGGAAAGTCTTTACAGGGGAGCGGATGCATGTGTGCTTGTAACAGATAAAAACTTTGCAGGGTCTGATACATGGGCCACATCCTTAATTTTAAAAACAGCCATAAATAAATTGGGACATTATGATTTTATAGTCTGTGGTCGTCAGGCTATTGATGGTGATACTGCCCAGGTGGGGCCGCAAATAGCAGAAAAACTTAAACTGCCGCAGGTTACATATACGGAACAGATTTTAGAATTGAAAGAAAAGGTTATTACAGTAAGAAGAAGGATAAGAGATGACTTTGAAATCGTACGGTCAAAAATACCAGTTTTGATTACAGTCCTATCAACAGCAAATATCCCCAGACCACCCCAGGCCAGGAAAATACTAAAATTTAAAAAGGCAGTAGCACTATCAGATAAAGAGGTTTCAAAGGAAGGATTGGAAAGATTCAAGGAAAAGGGATTATTAATAAACAAATGGGGAATAGAAGATTTGTCATTAAGTAAAGATAGATGTGGAATCTCTGGTTCTCCCACACGGGTTATTAAAACTGAAAAAGTGGTTCTTAAAGGAGTAGAAATAAAAAAAATTGAACCAATGCAAGAAGCTATAAATTTTCTTTTTCATGAACTTCACAGGGAGCATACCTTTGACTGATAAAGAAAGACCGGAGGTGTGGGTTTTTATCCAAAATGAGGATGGGAGGCTTCTAAACGTTTCCCTGGAAATTCTTGGAAAGGGCAGGGAGCTTGCAAATAATTTGGGAGGGACACTTGCTGCAGTGCTTTTGGGAGACATTGTAAAAAAACTTACCAGGATTCTTATCCATAGTGGAGCGGACATAGTGTATCTGGCAGAAAACAGTAAGCTCAATAATTATAATACACTACCCTATACTCGCATTTTGAGTGCACTTATTAAAAAATATAAACCGGAGATTCTTCTCATTGGAGCAACCCCCGAAGGGAGAGATCTGGCACCTCGTTTGGCTTCCAGGCTTAACGTTGGTCTTACCGCTGATTGTACAGAATTAAAAATCGGAAAATTCCATGATCCGCTTCAAAAGATATTTCATCCGGCCATTCTATTACAAATCCGTCCTGCTCTGGGGGGTAATATAATTGCTACAATAGTAAGCGCTACTACAAAACCCCAAATGGCTACCGTTCGGGAAGGAGTGATGCCTCTTCCTAAAATAAATAACACTCG
>JAXHUS010000122.1:0-3322 GCA_034189305.1 Thermodesulfobacteriota bacterium
GCCTTTAAAACCGGAGATTTTAAAGGCAAGGTTAGTGGAAATTGAAGACAGGTTATTTGAAGAACTCAAGAGAGAAGGGGCAAAAAGGGATGAAATTTTATTCCACAGAAGCTTTGAAATGCGTTACAGAAGACAGCTAAACGAAATTGAAGTTGTTGTTCCGGTAAAAGAATATGATGAGAAGGATATAATGGGCATTATGGATCTATTTGAAAAAAGATATGAGGAGGTATATGGAGAAGGGTCCGCTTACAGAGAGGCTGGAATTGAGATTATTTCCTTTCGGGTAGATGCGGTTATAGTTACTCCGAAGCCAAAACTTAAGGAATATAAATTAAAAAATGCCTTGCCCCCCAAAAGATCACTTAAAGGATACAGGGACGTTTATTTTACCAATGAGAAAAGATTATTAAAGACCAAAATATATGAATCTAATGCCTTAGAGCCTGGAAACGTAATTGAAGGACCTGCAATTATTGAGGCCCCTATTACAACTATTGTGCTTCCGACCTATACTTCTGCAAAGGTTGATCGTTATTTTAATGTAGAAATAAATCTTTAATTTTACTGGGAAAAAGTATGGCAGAATTTGATATGGTTAAGTATGAAATATTTCGGCACAGGCTTTTCAATATTTTAGAAGAGGGGAGAATTGCCATTAAAATGGTTTCCGGTTCCCCGGTGGTAGTTGAAGGCGGAGAAACAATGTGCTCTTTTTATACATCGGATGGCACTCCGATTCTTACAGCGGCAGGAATTTTACTTCATTGTACAGGAGCCAGGGATTTCATTTTGAAGACAATTCAGTGGTATAAGGATTCTCCTGGAATAAATGATGGAGACCAGTTCTTTTTTAACGACCCTTATATAGGTGGTCAGCACCTTGCCGACCAGATTATTGTAAAACCTATATTTTTTAAAGGAAAGAGGATTGCCTGGACCGGCAGTTTTATGCATACTGCGGAAACCGGTGGAATTGAGCCTGGTGGGATGCCCACAAGTTCAACGGAAATATTTCATGAAGGTATCAGAATTCTGGGATTAAAAATAGTTGAAGGGGGTAAATTTCGTCCTGATGTTTTCAATACAATTGTCAATCAGGTAAGAGATCCACATCTCATTGGCCTTGATACAAAGGCCAAGATTGCCGGAAATAATGTGTGTGCAAAAAGATTTCTTGAGCTTGCAAGTAAATATGGACTTGAGTTTGTAGAAAAAGCAAGTTTGAAAATTATAGATGATTCGGAAAAAATGGCGAGGGCAAAACTAAGGGGTTTACCTGATGGGGTATGGAAATCAAGGCTTTATGGAGATTACCTGAATCCTGTAAAAGGAGAAAGGGGAGTGTTTAAAGTAGAATGTACAATGACTAAAGAAGATGATGAAGTTATATTTGACTATACAGATTCAAGTCCGCAGGTGGAAGGTTCTGTAAATAGTACCCTTGCTGCTTCCTGGGGACAGCTTTTTGTGACATTATCCAGCCAGCTTTTCTGGAATGTTCCCTGGAACGGTGGGATGATAACCCCTGTAAAATTAATAATTCCTGAAGGAAGAGTAATAAATTGCCGTTATCCCGCTGCATGTTCTAATGGGGTTATAACTTCCGGGATGATGCTTTCTGAGACTGCCCATGAGTGTATTGCAAAGATGTTTTATGCATCAGGTAATATTGAGGATGTTAATTCAGGCTGGGTTGCTATATCAGGGGGAGCCCCTTACTTTGGCGGAGTAAATCAGTATGGAGAACCCACAGGCGGAGTAATTTTGGACGGATTTGGCGGAGGAATCGGGGGAACTCCTGCAAGAGACGGTGTGGATACCGGGGGAGGCATGATGAACCCAACATCAAATATCTCTGATGTTGAAATTCTGGAATTAAATATTCCTTTAATATATCTTTCCAGGAAAAATGCTGCTGATTCAGGGGGATTTGGTAAGTTTGACGGCGGTATGTCACCTGAATCCGTATATATGGTTTACAATACCCCTTCTTTTGTAATGGGACTTATGGGTGGAGGAAGTCTCTGTCCAGGTGGATACGGGATGTTTGGCGGCTACCCTCCGGCTCTTCAGGAAAATAGATTTGCCTTAAATTCAGATGCAAAAAAATGGTTTAAAGATGAAAAGTCACCAAAGAGTTTTAAGGAAATTGGAACCTTAAACGGAAAAATTTTGGATTCAATTAATCCATCCCCTGTAATCCCGGTTAAATCATATGATATCCTAATTTCGAGGGCAGGGTCAGGTGGTGGCTATGGTGATCCAATAGAACGGGATCCTGAGTTTGTGGAAAAGGATATAAGATTAAAGGCTATTTCTCCCGATACTGCAAAGAAAATTTACGGAGTGGTGATTAATAAAAAGACCAAAAGGGTAGATAAAGAGGAGACTGAAAAGCAAAGGGAGAAGATAATAAAAGATAGAATGAAAAAAGCAAAAAGATTGAAGCTGAAAAAGGGCTTTGAAAGTAAAGATCAGGAAATTGTCATGCGAATGCACGAGTATTTAGAGATAGTCAAAAACAATAACAGTGATAGGATTATAAGATGTATAAAGTGTGGCTATGAATTTTGTTATACAAAAGAAAACTATAAGGAATATGCCCTTCTCTGGGAGAAGGATTTAAAGGGAATAAACTTGAGATATCCAATTTCCGGCGAAGACCCGAAGGTTCGATTCCAGGAATTTATTTGTCCGGGGTGCGGAATCCTTTTAGAGGTGGATTTATATTCTGCTGAAATAGATAAAGATAGTCCTTTAATCTGGGATATCAAGATAAATCTTTAATGTATTATAGGGTTATTGAGTTTTGGGTTTCATTGAGTTAATTCTGTTCAAACAAGAAGGGAGAATAGATGAGGATACATGAATATTTAGAAATTAATGAAAATAAAAAGATAAGGTGTTTAAAATGTGGTTATGAATTTTGTGATGCTGAAAAAAACTACAAGGACTTTGCCCTTAAGGCGGAAATTCCGGGAAAGGAGTTGGGAAGCAGGTTTATCCAGCCGCGAACGGAAGATGAACCGCAATTTGTGGTCTATCATGAATTTTACTGCCCGGGGTGCACAACAATGTTGGAGGTGGATGTGTTATCTCCAGGGGAACCGCCCCTGTGGGATATACAGATAAAGATTTAATATTAAGTATTGGAGGTAATATATAATGTAAGAAGGATAATATAAAAAGAGATTTTTGCAATGTGACGATGCAGTGAACATAGTGGCTATTAATAGCCGAAAAATTGAGGAGGAAAAATACAATGTTGGAAAAACCTGGGAAAATACAGGGAAAAATTTAGAAAAAACAGACAATAAGG